>NZ_JARWBG010000089.1:0-18245 GCF_029846775.1 Streptomyces chengmaiensis | reverse complement strand
TCGGGCCGCGCCCGGCGGGCCGGCGGCGGCCCCCGCGGCCGCGGCGGGCGAGCCCGGGCCCGCCGACGGGCCCGGACTCCAGGCGGCACCCGCCGACCAGGCCTCGCCCACCAGCCCGACCACGCACACAGCGAAAGGCCGTACCGCATGATCGCCTTTGTACGCGGCCCGGTGGCCGCACTCGCACCGACCACCGCGGTGATCGAGGTCGGCGGCGTCGGCATGGCCGTCCAGTGCACGCCCGACACGCTGTCGCAGCTGAGGGTCGGTCAGGAGGCCAGGCTCGCCACGTCCCTTGTCGTCCGGGAGGACTCACTCACCCTCTACGGCTTCGCCGACGACGACGAGCGGCAGGTCTTCGAACTGCTCCAGACCGCGAGCGGCGTCGGGCCGCGGCTCGCCCAGGCGATGCTCGCCGTCCACAGCCCGGACGCGCTGCGGCTGGCCGTCTCGACAGGCGACGAGAAGGCACTGACCGCCGTCCCCGGCATCGGGAAGAAGGGTGCGCAGAAGCTGCTGCTGGAGCTGAAGGACAGGCTCGGCGAGCCGGCCGGCGCGCACATCGGCCGCCAGGGCGCAGCGGCGGCGGCCGCCTCGTCCTGGCGCGACCAGCTGCACGCCGCGCTGATCGGTCTCGGCTATGCCGCCCGCGAGGCGGACGAAGCGGTCGTGGCCGTGGCCCCGCACGCCGAGGAGGCGGAGGGCGAGCCGCAGGTGGGCCGGCTCCTCAAGGCCGCCCTGCAGACTCTGAACCGCACGAGGTGATCATCCAGTGAACTGGGACGACACGGCGGCCCCCGCCGAGGCCCCCGACGGCGCACTCACCGCCGACCGGCTCGTCGGCGCCGCCGCCGACGGAGAGGACCAGGCGGTCGAGGCCGCCCTGCGGCCCAAGTCGCTCGACGAGTTCGTCGGCCAGGTGCGGGTGCGCGAACAGCTCGATCTGGTCCTCAAGGCAGCCCTCGCCCGCGGCGCCACCGCGGACCACGTTCTGCTGTCGGGCGCGCCCGGCCTCGGCAAGACCACCCTCTCCATGATCATCGCGGCGGAGATGAACGCCCCGATCCGGATCACCTCGGGCCCCGCCATCCAGCACGCCGGCGATCTGGCCGCGATCCTGTCCTCCCTCCAGGAGGGCGAGGTCCTCTTCCTCGACGAGATCCACCGCATGTCCCGGCCCGCCGAGGAGATGCTCTACATGGCGATGGAGGACTTCCGCGTCGACGTGATCGTCGGCAAGGGCCCGGGAGCCACCGCCATCCCGCTGGAGCTGCCCCCGTTCACCCTGGTCGGCGCGACCACCAGGGCCGGACTGCTGCCGCCGCCGCTGCGCGACCGCTTCGGCTTCACCGCGCATATGGAGTTCTACGAGCCGGTGGAGCTGGAGCGGGTCGTTCACCGTTCGGCGCAGCTCCTCGACGTGACCATAGAAGGGGACGGCGCGGCCGAGATCGCCGGGCGCTCGCGCGGCACGCCCCGTATCGCCAACCGGCTGCTGCGCCGGGTGCGCGACTACGCCCAGGTGAAGGCCGACGGCGTGATCACCCGGGATGTCGCCGCGGCCGCGCTGCGGGTCTACGAGGTCGACACCCGCGGTCTCGACCGGCTGGACCGGGCCGTGCTCAAGGCGCTGCTCACCCTGTTCTCCGGGGGGCCGGTGGGTCTGTCAACGCTGGCGGTGGCCGTGGGGGAGGAGCGCGAGACGGTGGAGGAGGTGGCCGAGCCGTTCCTGGTACGGGAGGGGCTGCTGGCCCGAACCCCGCGCGGCCGGGTCGCCACCCCCGCCGCCTGGACCCACCTCGGTCTCGTGCCGCCGCAGCAGCCTCCCGGTGCAGGCGGACAACAGGGGCTGTTCGGGACGTGACGGCGAGGAGACTCGCCCGGGCAGGAACCAGGGTGCGATGCTGGGCGTTGTTCCATTGATGCGGACTCGCTTAGACTCCGCCGATGCCGACCTTCCGGGCCGGCACGCCCACCCCCGTAGATCAGGCCGCTCACCAGCGCGGTCGTGCGAAGGAATTCCGTCCCGTGGATATCGTGACCCTCCTCCCCTTCATCGTGCTCATCGGGGCCATGTTCCTGATGACCCGCTCCGCAAAGAAGAAGCAGCAGCAGGCTGCGTCGATGCGGGACCAGATGCAGCCCGGCACCGGCGTACGGACGATCGGGGGGATGTACGCCACCGTCAAGGAGGTGCACGCCGACATGGTCCTCCTTGAGGTCGCTCCCGGCGTGCACGCCGTATACGCGAAGAACGCCATCGGCGCGGTCCTCGCCGACGATGAGTACAACCGCATCGTCCACGGCGACGACCCCAAGACGGACGGCACGATCGTGCCGGACGACGCGTCCTCGCTGACCGACCTGGAGACCGAGGCGGAGGACGCCAAGATCGACCTCGGCAAGAAGCCGGAGGCCGACGGCGCGGGGGACGAGGCGGACAAGGCGAAGGAGCCGGCAGGGGAGGCCGTATCCAAGGACGCCGCCGCCAAGGACGGCAAGGCCGGCGACGACACGGCGGACGACGCTAAGTAACCGCGTCCCGGGGACCGCAGGGCTGCCCACCGGCGCCCGGCGGTCCCCGGCTGTGCCGACGTCTGCGGGGGCAGGTCCCCACTAGATTTCGTGGCCGCCCCGCACACATTCCGGCGCGGGGCGGTTGGACAGGGAGAAACGAGAAGGTGGCAGCACCGAACAGGGGCCGAAGGCCCGCGGGGGCGCAGGGGAAGCCGGGGCGGGCCCTGGCGTTCATCCTGATCGTCATGGTCGCGCTCACAGGCGGCATGTTCTGGGCGGGTCAGCTCACGCCGCGTCTGGGCATCGACCTGGCGGGCGGTACGACCATCACGCTTGAGGCCAAGAGCCAGCCCGGCAAAGAGAACGCCGTCAACGAGACCAATATGAAGACGGCGGTCGGCATCATCGAGCGCCGTGTCAACGGTCTGGGCGTCTCCGAGGCCGAGGTGCAGACCCAGGGCGATCGCAACATCATCGTCAACATCCCGCGGGGCACGAACTCCGAGACGGCCCGCAAGCAGGTCGGCACCACCGCCCAGCTGTACTTCCGCCCGGTACTCACCGTCACCGGGAGCGGCGCGGACGCCCCCGAGACCTCCCCCAGTCCTTCGGCGTCTCCCGGCGACAAGGCCGAGGACGGCAAGGACAAGGCCGAGGACGGCAACAAGGACGGGGAGAAGGCAGGCGAGGAAAAGGCGGGGGACAAGGCCGGCGACACGGCCTCCTCGCCCTCCGCGACCCCCACGGCGACCGCCACCACCCAGGGCCGTGCGGTGACCGACGCCCTGAAGAAGGACGAGACGCCGTCGCCGGACGCGTCCGCGTCGGGTGACGCGAAGTCCTCCGAGAGCCCCAAGCCGTCGGAGCCGACCTCCCCCAAGCCGTCGGAGAAGCCGGCCAGCGACGCGGACGCCATCGCCAAGCTCCAGGACCGCTTCGCCAAGCTCGACTGCACCGACGAGAAGGTCCGCAGCACCCTCGGCGACGGCGTCAAGCCCGCCGACTACGCCCTCGCCTGCGGCGAGCAGGACGGCGTGTGGCTGAAGTACATCCTCGGCCCGGCCGAGGTCGAGGGCAAGGACGTCGACGACGCCCAGGGCGTCTTCGACCAGACCCGCGGCATCTGGCTCGTCCAGATGGAGTTCACCGACAACGGCTCCAAGAAGTTCCAGACGATCACCGGCCGGCTTTCGCAGCAGCCGTCCCCGCAGAACCAGTTCGCCATCGTCCTCGACGGCCAGGTGGCCTCCGCACCCCAGGTGAACACCACCCTCAGCGCCAGCGCCGAGATCACCGGCAGCTTCGACCAGGACTCCGCCAAGGAACTGGGCAACATCCTGTCCTACGGCGCCCTGCCGCTGTCCTTCGAGGAGCAGAGCGTCACCACCGTCACCGCCGCCCTCGGCGGCGACCAGCTCCGAGCGGGCCTGATCGCCGGCGCCATCGGCCTGGCCCTCGTGGTGATCTATCTGCTGGTCTACTACCGCGGCCTGTCGCTGATCGCGATCCTCAGCCTCATGGTCTCCGCGGTCCTCACCTACACGATCATGTCGCTGCTCGGGCCCGGCATCGGCTTCGCGCTGAACCTGCCCGCCGTCTGCGGCGCCATCGTCGCGATCGGCATCACCGCCGACTCGTTCATCGTGTACTTCGAACGCATCCGGGACGAGATCCGCGAGGGCCGCACTCTGCGCCCGGCCGTCGAGCGCGCCTGGCCGCGCGCCCGGCGCACGATCCTGGTCTCCGACTTCGTGTCGTTCCTGGCCGCCGCGGTGCTGTTCATCGTCACGGTGGGCAAGGTGCAGGGCTTCGCGTTCACGCTCGGACTGACCACGTTGCTCGACGTGGTCGTCGTCTTCCTCTTCACGAAGCCGATCATGACGATCCTGGCGCGGAAGAAGTTCTTCGCGAACGGCCACCCCTGGTCCGGACTGGACCCGAAGCGGCTCGGCGTCAAGCCTCCGCTGCGCCGGTCCCGTCGCACCGCTCCCGCCACCGTCGACCCGAAGGAGGCGTGAGATGTCGCGACTCGGCACCCTCGGCGCCCGTCTCTACAACGGCGAGGTCGGCTATGACTTCGTCGCCAAGCGGAAGCTCTGGTACGGGATCTCGATCCTGATCACCATCACGGCCATCGTCGGCCTGGCGGTGCGCGGCCTCAACATGGGCATCGAGTTCGAGGGCGGCGCGGTCTTCACCACCCCGAAGACCACGGCCTCCGTCTCCCACGCCCAGGAAGCCGCCACCGAGGCCTCCGGCCACGAGGCGATCGTCCAGAAGCTCGGCAACGGCAGCCTGCGCATCCAGGTCGCCGAGCTGGACACCCAGCAGGCCGACCGGGTCAAGCAGGACCTCGCCGACGACCTCGACGTCCCCGCGGAGAAGATCAACGCGGAGCTGGTCGGACCGAGCTGGGGCGCACAGATCGCCAACAAGGCATGGACCGGCCTCGCCGTCTTCATGATCCTGGTGGTGCTCTATCTGGCCATCGCCTTCGAATGGCGGATGGCGCTCGCCGCGCTGATCGCCCTGATCCACGACCTCACCATCACCGTCGGCGTCTACTCGCTCGTCGGCTTCGAGGTCACGCCCGGCACCGTGATCGGTCTGCTGACGATCCTCGGCTACTCCCTCTATGACACCGTCGTCGTCTTCGACGGTCTCAAGGAAGGGGCCCGCGGCATCACCAAGCAGACCCGCTGGACCTACAGCGAGATCGCCAACCGGAGCCTCAACGCCACGCTGGTCCGCTCGATCAACACCACCGTCGTGGCGCTGCTCCCGGTCGCCGGCCTGCTGTTCATCGGCGGCGGCGTCCTCGGCGCGGGCATGCTGAACGACATCTCGCTCTCCCTCTTCGTGGGCCTCGCCGCCGGCGCGTACTCCTCGATCTTCATCGCCACCCCGCTGGTCGCCGACTTCAAGGAACGCGACCCGCAGATGAAGGCGCTGAAGAAGCGGGTGCTCGCCAAGCGCGCCAAGGGCGAGGCGGCGGACGCCTCGGACGGCGACGGCGTGCAGGCCCCCGCGGACGCCGTGCCCGCCGGAGCGGTCGTCGGCCAGCGCAAGGTCAGCCGGTCCGCACGGAAGCGCCCATGACCGCCACCGCGCCAAAGGGCGCTCCGGGATCGCCGGGATCGCCGCGTGAGCTGCTGCTCAGCCGCATCCGGGACGTGCCGGACTATCCGAAGCCGGGGGTGCTGTTCAAGGACATCACCCCGCTGCTGGCGGACCCGGCGGCCTTCACCGCCCTGACCGGCGCACTGGCCGACCTGTGCACCCGGCACCAGGCGACGAAGATCGTGGGCCTGGAGGCCCGGGGCTTCATCCTGGGCGCGCCGGTCGCCGTCCGCGCGGGGCTGGGCTTCATCCCCGTACGCAAGGCCGGCAAGCTCCCCGGAGCGACGCTGTCCCAGGCGTACGAGCTGGAGTACGGCACGGCCGAGATCGAAGTGCACGCCGAAGACCTGGTCGAGGGCGACCGTGTCATGGTCATCGACGACGTCCTGGCCACCGGCGGCACCGCCGAGGCGTCACTGGAGCTGATCCGCCGCTCCGGGGCCGACGTGGCGGGGGTCTCGGTGCTCATGGAGATCGGTTTCCTCGGTGGGAGGGCCCGGCTCCAGGCCGCGCTGCGCGGGGCCCCGCTGGAGGCCCTGATCACGCTCTGACCTGCGGACGAACCGCTGTCGCCGGATCTGGACGGGCGTCTGGGAACACCCAGGCGCCCGTCGTGCGTTGTGTCCACCCTCCGGTCCCGGGGCGAGAGGGACGCCCGAGGTCGATACCATGGCCTTTCCGGGGCCTGTCCGGGGGACCCGGAACCGCACGAGGAGCGCTCTTGCCAGACGAGGCCCAGTCCGCAGCCGCGCAGCCCGACCAGCAGGCCGAGACGGCCGCGGCAGCCCCTGTCACGCCCAAGAACCAGCCGGCTGCGAAGGCCGCCAAGCCCGCACCGGCCACGCCCGAGCGCGCCCAGCGACTCTCCCCGCTCACCGCACCCAAGCCGACGCCGCCGGCCGGGTCCGCACCGGCCGGCCGGCCCGCGCCTCCATCCGCCACCCGGTCCGGCGGCTCCTCCAACCGGGTGCGCGCACGCCTCGCCCGGCTGGGCGTCCAGCGCTCCTCCCCGTACAACCCGGTCCTCGAACCGCTGCTGCGCATCGTCCGCAGCAACGACTCCAAGATCGAGACCTCCACGCTCCGCCAGATCGAGCGCGCCTACCAGGTCGCCGAGCGCTGGCACCGGGGTCAGAAGCGCAAGAGCGGCGACCCGTACATCACCCATCCGCTCGCCGTCACCACGATCCTCGCCGAGCTTGGCATGGACCCGGCGACCCTGATGGCCGGGCTGCTGCACGACACCGTGGAGGACACCGAGTACGGCCTGGACACGCTGCGGCGTGACTTCGGCGACCAGGTCGCCCTCCTCGTCGACGGCGTCACCAAGCTGGACAAGGTCAAGTTCGGCGAGGCCGCGCAGGCCGAGACCGTGCGCAAGATGGTCGTCGCCATGGCCAAGGACCCACGCGTCCTGGTCATCAAGCTCGCCGACCGGCTGCACAACATGCGCACGATGCGCTACCTCAAGCGGGAGAAGCAGGAGAAGAAGGCCCGCGAGACCCTGGAGATCTACGCCCCGCTGGCCCACCGGCTGGGCATGAACACCATCAAGTGGGAGCTGGAGGACCTCGCCTTCGCGATCCTCTACCCCAAGATGTACGACGAGATCGTCCGGCTTGTCGCCGAGCGTGCCCCCAAGCGCGACGAGTATCTGGCCATAGTGACCGACGAGGTCCAGGCCGATCTGCGCGCCGCCCGCATCAAGGCCACCGTCACCGGACGGCCCAAGCACTACTACAGCGTCTACCAGAAGATGATCGTCCGCGGGCGTGACTTCGCGGAGATCTACGACCTGGTCGGCATCCGCGTCCTCGTCGACACGGTCCGCGACTGCTATGCCGCCCTCGGCACCGTCCACGCGCGATGGAACCCGGTCCCCGGCCGGTTCAAGGACTACATCGCGATGCCGAAGTTCAACATGTACCAGTCGCTGCACACCACGGTGATCGGCCCCAACGGCAAGCCCGTCGAACTGCAGATCCGCACCTTCGACATGCATCGCCGCGCCGAATACGGCATCGCCGCGCACTGGAAGTACAAGCAGGAGGCGGTCGCCGGAGCGTCCAAGATCCGCACCGATGTGCCCAAGGGTTCCGGCAAGGACAAGGACGCCGTCAACGACATGGCGTGGCTGCGGCAACTGCTGGACTGGCAGAAGGAGACCGAGGACCCCTCGGAGTTCCTGGAGTCGCTGCGCTTCGACCTGTCCCGCAACGAGGTCTTCGTCTTCACGCCGAAGGGCGACGTCATAGCGCTGCCGGCCGGGGCGACGCCCGTCGACTTCGCCTACGCGGTGCACACCGAGGTCGGCCACCGCACGATAGGCGCACGGGTCAACGGCCGCCTGGTGCCGCTCGAATCGACACTCGACAACGGCGATCTCGTCGAGGTCTTCACCTCCAAGGCCGAGGGCGCGGGGCCGTCCCGCGACTGGCTGGGCTTCGTCAAGTCGCCGCGCGCCCGAAACAAGATTCGCGCGTGGTTCTCCAAGGAGCGGCGCGACGAGGCCATCGAGCAGGGCAAGGACGCGATAGCGCGCGCCATGCGCAAGCAGAACCTGCCGATCCAGCGCATCCTCACCGGCGACTCACTGGTCACGCTGGCGCACGAGATGCGGTACAGCGACATCTCCTCGCTGTACGCGGCGATCGGCGAAGGCCATGTCACCGCCCAGTCGATCGTGCAGAAGCTGGTGCAGGCGCTGGGCGGCGAGGAGGCCGCCAACGAGGACATCGCCGAGGCCGCCCCGCCCTCCCGCGGCCGCACCAAGCGGCGCTCCAGCGCGGACCCGGGCGTGGTCGTCAAGGGCGTCGAAGACGTCTGGGTCAAGCTGGCGCGCTGCTGCACGCCCGTGCCCGGCGACCCGATCATCGGCTTCGTCACCCGCGGCAGCGGCGTCTCCGTCCACCGGGCGGACTGCGTGAACGTCGACTCGCTGTCCCAGCAACCCGAGCGGATCCTCGAGGTCGAGTGGGCCCCGACGCAGTCGTCGGTCTTCCTGGTCGCCATCCAGGTCGAGGCGCTGGACCGCTCCCGGCTGCTGTCGGACGTCACACGCGTGCTGTCCGACCAGCACGTCAACATCCTCTCCGCGGCGGTCCAGACATCGCGGGACAGGGTTGCCACGTCGCGCTTCACCTTCGAGATGGGGGACCCCAAGCACCTGGGGCATGTGCTGAAGGCGGTGCGGGGTGTGGAAGGGGTGTACGACGTGTACCGGGTGACGTCGGCGAGGCGGCCGTAGGCGTCAGGCGGTTCCTTCCCCACCCGGCTCGCCCCTTGCCGTAGCCGGGGGTTCCGCCCCCAGACCCCCTCCGGGGGCTCCGCCCCCGATACCCCTCCAGGGGAGGGGGTTGTGCGGGGCTGCCCCCGCTCGCGTCGCAGTCGGCGGCCGCCGGGCCGGGCCGCGCGCCGGGGCACGTGGCGCGGCACCTTCGCGCCGCTTGGACCGAGTTGCCCACCGGCCACCGGGTCGTTGCCCGCCGGTCACCGGGTCATGGGGTGCGGCGCCTGTGTGTACTGGCGGGGCCCTGGGAGCCGTGCGGGTCATGGGGCGCGGCGCCCGGTGCGCCGGCGGGCCGCGGCCCGTGGGGGCCACCGTGGCGTCACTGTACGACGCCGGGCCGGGGGCCCGCCGCCGGGTGTTCCGCGGGGCTCAGGCAGGGCAGGCAAACGCCGGACGGGCCAGCCGAAACCAGCCCGTCCGGCGTCTGAGGACCGGGGGTCCGGGGGCCGAGCCCCCGAGAAACGAAGAGTCAGCCGCCGAATTCCTCCAGGCCCTTCAGCGCCTGGTCCAGCAGCGCCCGGCGGCCCTCCAGCTCCTTCGCCAGCTTCTCGGCCTTCGCGCTGTTGCCCGCCGCCCGCGCCGCGTCGATCTGCTCGTGGAGCTTGTCCACCGCGGCCTGGAGCTGGCCGGTCAGACCCTCGGCGCGGGCCCGCGCCTCCGGGTTCGTGCGCCGCCACTCCTTCTCCTCGGCCTCCTGCAGGGCGCGCTCCACCGCGTGGAGACGGCCCTCGACCTTGGGACGGGCGTCGCGCGGGACATGGCCGATGGCCTCCCAGCGCTCGTTGACCGACCGGAACGCCGCCCGCGCGGCCTTCAGATCCGTAACCGGCAGCAGCTTCTCCGCCTCGGCGGCCAGCTCCTCCTTCAGCTTGAGGTTCTCGGCCTGCTCGGCGTCACGCTCGGCGAAGACCCCGCTGCGCGCCGCGAAGAAGATGTCCTGCGCGCCCCGGAAGCGGTTCCACAGGTCCTCCTCCGCCTCGCGCTGCGCCCGGCCCGCCGCCTTCCACTGGGCCATCAGCTCGCGGTACTGGGCCGCCGTGCCGCCCCAGTCGGTGGAGCCGGACAGCGCCTCCGCCTCCGCGACCAGCTTCTCCTTCGTCTTGCGCGCCTCCTCGCGCTGGGCGTCCAGCGCGGCGAAGTGCGCCTTGCGGCGCTTGGAGAACGCCGAGCGGGCGTGCGAGAAGCGGTGCCACAGCTCGTCGTCGGACTTGCGGTCCAGCCGCGGCAGGCCCTTCCAGGTGTCCACCAGGCTCCGCAGCCGCTCGCCCGCAGCCCGCCACTGCTCGCTCTGCGCGAGCTCCTCGGCCTCCGCGACCAGGGACTCCTTGGACTTCCTGGCCTCCTCGTGCTGCTTGGCCTTCTGCGCCTTGCGCTCCTCGCGGCGCTTGTCCACCGTCTCGACCAGTGTGTCGAGGCGCTTGCCCAGCGCCTCCAGGTCGCCCACCGCATGGTGCTCGTCCACCTGCTGGCGCAGATGGTCGATGGCCGTCATGGCGTCCTTGGCCGACAGATCGGTGGTCTTCACTCGCCGCTCGAGGAGGCCGATCTCGACCACCAAGCCCTCGTACTTGCGCTCGAAATAGGCCAGGGCCTCCTCGGGAGAGCCCGCCTGCCACGATCCGACGACCTTCTCGCCCTCGGCAGTACGCACGTACACGGTGCCCGTCTCGTCGACGCGGCCCCACGGGTCGCTGCTCACAGCGCCTCCTCAACCTGATGCCTGCGAGGGGGTACACCCTCGCGCATCGTCCACAGTGTCCCGGAGCGGGCTTCGCCCGCCCTCCGCAGCGCGGTTCCAGACCACGCTGCACAACGCCAATCTAGGCGACCGGCCGCCCGGCTGTCCGCACTCAGCGCGACCGAAATTGCCTTTGCCTCACGCCTTGGGGACGGTCGCCTTCTCAATGGTGACGGGCTTCTTCGGGGCGCCGTCCGACGCTCCGCCCTCGACTCCGGCCTTCGCCACGTCCTCCACGAGCTTCAGCCCGTCCTTGTCCATCGTGCCGAACGGCGTGTACGTGGGCGTCAGCTTGCTGTCCTTGTAGACCAGGAAGAACTGGCTGCCGCCGGAGTCCGGCGCGCCCGTGTTGGCCATCGCGACCGTGCCCGCCGGGTAGGTGACCTGCCCGTCCTCGCCCGCCTTGCCCAGCGCGTCCAGGTTCTCGTCGGGAATCGTGTAGCCGGGGCCGCCCGTGCCGTCACCCTGGGGGTCGCCGCACTGCAGCACGTAGATGCCCTGCGTGGTCAGCCGGTGGCACTTCGTGCCGTCGAAGAAACCTTTGTCTGCGAGAGCCTTGAACGAGTTGACCGTGTGCGGGGTCTTCGCCGCGTCCATCGCGATCGAGACGGGACCCTCGTTCGTCTCGATCGCGAAGGTGTACTTGCCCTTCTGGTCGATGGCCATCTCGGGCTCCGGCGAACCGCTCTCGCTCGGCGTGGGCTCCGCCGACGGCGTGCTGCCGGGGGTGTCGGCGACGGTCTCCCCGTCCTTGCCCCCGTCATCGGACAGCCATCCCGCGCCGGCGGCGACGACGCCGCCGACCAGCACCACGCCCAGCGCAGCGGCGATCACCGCATTGCGCCGCCTCGCCTTCCTGCGCGCCTCGGCACGTCGCTGCTGCTGGCGCTCGTACTTCTTCCGGGCGAGCTCCCGCCGCCGCTGGTCGCTGCTGGCCACCGGGTGTTCTCCTTCTGCTGGGTCTGGCGGTCTGTCCGGCCGACTGTGCCCGTACGGTATACGGGTTGGCTGTGGGACGAGCACCGCCGGTAGGCTCTGAGCTGTTGCAATCCCACCCTCGACAGCACTCGCGGCAGGATCTGCGACATTCCCGTCGGACGACAAGCGAAGGACGAACGTGCTTATTGCCGGGTTCCCCGCCGGGGCCTGGGGGACCAACTGCTATCTGGTCGCCCCGGCCGCAGGCGAGGAGTGCGTGATCATCGACCCGGGCCACCAGGCCGCCCAGGGAGTCGAGGAAGCGCTGAAGAAGCATCGGCTCAAGCCCGTCGCCGTCGTGCTCACCCATGGCCATATCGACCATGTCGCCTCCGTCGTCCCGGTGTGCGGCGCGCATGACGTGCCCGCGTGGATCCACCCCGCCGACCGCTACATGATGAGCGACCCGGAAAAGGCGCTCGGCCGCTCCATCGGCATGACGCTCATGGGCGAGCTGACCGTGGGGGAGCCGGACGACGTCCAGGAACTCGCCGACGGCGCGACGCTGAGCCTCGCGGGGATGGACTTCTCCGTCGCCCACGCGCCCGGCCATACCAAGGGGTCGGTGACCTTCCAGATGCCCGAGACGGCGGACATCCCGTCGGTCTTCTTCTCGGGCGATCTGCTCTTCGCCGGCTCCATCGGACGCACGGACCTGCCCGGCGGCGACCACGCCGAGATCCTCGAGTCCCTGGCACGGGTGTGCCTGCCGCTCGACGACTCGACCGTGGTGCTGTCCGGCCACGGCCCCCAGACGACCATCGGCCGTGAGCGTGCGACCAACCCGTATCTGCGGGACGTCGCCGCCGGCCTCGGGAGCGCCGCCGCTCCCCGACGAGGAATGTGACGAGAGACTTCCACGTGAGTACCTTCCAGGCCCCCAAGGGCACCTACGATCTCCTTCCGCCGTCCTCCGCGACCTATCTCGCCGTGCGCGAGGCCATCTCCGCACCGCTGCGGAACGCGGGCTACGGCTATGCCGAGACGCCCGGATTCGAGAACGTCGAACTGTTCGCGCGCGGCGTCGGCGAATCCACCGACATCGTCACCAAGGAGATGTACGCCTTCGAGACCAAGGGCGGCGACAAGCTGGCGCTGCGCCCCGAAGGCACCGCCTCCGTGCTGCGCGCGGCGCTGGAGGCCAACCTCCACAAGGCCGGCAATCTGCCGGTCAAGCTCTGGTACTCGGGTTCGTACTACCGCTACGAGCGCCCCCAGAAGGGCCGCTACCGCCACTTCTCGCAGGTCGGCGCGGAGGCGATCGGCGCGGAGGACCCGGTCCTCGACGCCGAGCTGATCATCCTGGCCGACCAGGCGTACCGCTCGCTGGGTCTGCGCCGCTTCCGCATCCTGCTCAACTCGCTCGGCGACAAGGAGTGCCGCCCCGTCTACCGCGAGGCGCTCCAGGGCTTCCTGCGCGGACTCGACCTGGACGAGGACACCCGGCGGCGGGTCGAGATCAACCCGCTGCGGGTCCTCGACGACAAGCGCGCCGAGGTGCAGAAGCAGCTGGCGGGCGCGCCGCTGCTGCGGGACTCGCTGTGCGAGGCGTGCCGGGACTACCACGCCCAGGTGCGGGAGTTGCTCACCGCGGCCGGTGTGGCCTTCGAGGACGACGAGAAGCTGGTGCGCGGTCTCGACTACTACACGCGCACCACGTTCGAGTTCGTGCACGACGGCCTCGGCTCCCAGTCGGCGGTGGGCGGCGGCGGTCGCTACGACGGCCTCTCCGAGATGATCGGCGGCCCCGCGCTGCCGTCGGTCGGCTGGGCGCTCGGCGTCGACCGCACGGTCCTGGCGCTGGAGGCGGAGGGCATCGCCCTGGACCTGCCCGCCGCCACGAGCGTGTTCGCCGTGCCGCTCGGCGAGGAGGCCCGACGCGTGCTGTTCGACGTGGTGACCCGCCTGCGCAAGGCGGGTGTGGCGACGGACTTCGCCTTCGGCGGCAGGGGCCTCAAGGGAGCGATGAAGGCCGCCAACCGCAGCGGCGCGCGATACGCCGTCGTGGCCGGAGAACGCGACCTCGCCGAGGGGGTCGTCCAGCTCAAGGACATGGAGTCCGGCGAGCAGGAGCCGGTCGCCCTGGACGCGATCGTGGAGAAGCTCGCCTCACGTCTCGCCTCGCGGTTGGCCTGACACCACCCGGCGTCTGACGCCCCGGACCGGCAGGGACCGGTCCGGGGCGTCTGCCTGTCGGCGGGCGCCCCGGGCCGCCCGCCGACAGACGCGGCCGGAGCTCGGCCCGGCCGCGACCTGAGCCGCGCTCCCGGGGACTTCGCCCCGGACCCCCGTTCCTCAAGCTCTTCCGGCTGCCGTTGGGGCTCCGCCGCAGGGGCGCCCCCGGACGGAGTCCGGGGGGTGGCAGTCGGGGGAGGAGTCCGGGGGAGGAAGCAGGGGGCGCTTGAGGACGCGGTCGAAGGACGGGCGCTCCCAGCGGTCCGAGGGCGTCTCGCCAGGCGGGCGGACCGGCCGGGCGGGGAGCCCGCCGAGGCGACGGCGGGCTGCGGCGAAGCACGCCGGCCGTCCTGCCCGCCGCCCGGGCCCGGGCCCGAGCCCGCCGCCCGGGCCCGGGCGCATCGTCACTCCGGCAGCAGCCCCTGACGCAGCGCGGTCGTCACCGCCGCCGTGCGGTCGTCGACGCCCAGCTTGCCGAAGATCCGCAGCAGATGGGTCTTGACCGTCGACTCGCCGATGAACAACCGGCGGCCGATCTCCGCGTTCGTACAGCCCTCGGCCACCAGCCGCAGCACTGCCGTCTCGCGTTCCGAGAGCCTCGGGAGCTCGGACCGGCCGCCGCGGAGCTGGTCGACCAGGCGGGTGGCCACCGAGGGGGCGAGCACCGTCTCGCCGCGTGCCGCCGCGCGGATCGCGTCGGCCAGCTCGGCACGGGCCAGGTCCTTGAGCAGATAGCCCGCCGCGCCCGCCTCCACCGCCCGGAGGATGTCGGAATCCGTCTCGTACGTCGTCAGCACGATCACCCGGGACGGCAGCCCCGCCGCCCGCATCCGGCCGATCGACTCGACCCCGCCGCCGCCGGGCATCCGCAGATCCATCAGCACGATGTCCGGCTCCAGTTCTGCGCTCAGCGCCTCCGCCTCGGGGCCGCTTGACGCCTCCGCCACCACCTCCAGATCGGGCTCCGCGCCGAGCATCCCGCGCAGGCCCTCCCGTACGACGGGATGGTCGTCGGCGAGCAGAATGCGGATCATGGACGGCTCCTGTCGTCGGCGGATGCCGGGACCGGCTCCGGCGGCCGGCGCTCCGGCGCAGGCAGTCGTATGGACACGGCGGCGCCGCGGCCGGATGCGCTGACGACCTCCGCGCTGCCGCCCACCTCCGCGGCCCGGGCATGTAGCCCGTTGAGGCCGTATCCCGCGAGTGGAGCCGAGGCGTCGAAGCCGCGCCCCGTGTCCCGTACCGAGAGCCGCAGCTCCGTCTCACCGTATTCGAGCGAGATCGTCACCCCGGCGTCGGGTCCCGCGTGCTTGGTGACATTGGCCAGTGCTTCCTGGCAGGTGCGCAGCGCCACCACCTCCAGTGCCGCGGGCAGCGGCCGGGCCGAACCGGCGATCTTCACGGCGGCGGTCGGCCCGTGGCGGGCGGCGAGTCTGCGCAGCGCGTCCGGCAGCGAGCCGCCGTCCAGATCCGCGGGCGCGCCTCCGGCGACCAGCGCACGTGCCTCGGCGAGGTTCTGCCGGGCGGTGGCGGCCATCAGCTCCAGATGCCGCCGGGCCTGCGGCAGATCCCGCTCCAGCTCCGAGTCGACGGCCTGCACCAGCATCAGCAGGCTGGTGAAGCCCTGCGCGAGCGTGTCGTGGATCTCCCGGGACAGCCGCTCATGCTCGGCCAGCGCGCCCCGTTCCGCGGACAGGCGGGCGATCTCCTCGCGGCTCGCCTCCAGTTCGGCGATGAGCGCCGCACGTTCCTCGCTCTGCTCGATGATGCGGGTGATCCAGCTGCCGAAGACCGCGGAGAAAGCCAGGGTGACGACGGCGAACAGCGCCTGGAAGAACAGCTCCCGGCCGTCCGGACGCCACAGCAGCGCCCATCCGGCGACCGGGCCGATGTTCATGGCCGTCACCGCGATCAGCGCCGGCCGCGTCGGCAGCAGCATGAAGCACTGCGGCACCAGAGCGAAGGCTGCGAGCCGCATCTCACCCGCCAGGGCCGCCGCCGGGAGGAACAGCAGCCCCGCGCCGGTCAGATACCGCCCGGCGCGGCGGCTGTCCTGCCCGAGCGCCATCAGCTCACGCCCGCCGCCCCAGACATACCAGGGGGCGAGCAGCGCGAAGAGCGCTCCGGACGTCACACGCACGGCGTGCGAGGGCTGGGACGAGGCGAGCGTGAGGACGAGCGTGGCCACCCAGACGACGGCGTAGTACCCGTCCCAGAGGCGCACGCCGCGGTTCCAGGCGTGGGCGACGCCCGATTCGCCCGGCGCGGACCCGCACTCGGCGTCGGGGCGGGGCCCGCGTGCCGCGACGGGCACCGCCCCGGGTGTGCTCCCCGGCCCCGTCAGCCGTCCCGGCGGCTTTTCCATCGGAAGGTCATCAGACACAGCGCCAATCCTCCGATGCACCAGGCCCCCAGCACCAAGGCGACCCGTCCGTACTCCCAGCTGCCCGCCTGCTCCAGCACCGCGGCCGATTCCGGGAGGAACACGCCGCGCAGGCCCTGGGCCAGCCACTTCAGCGGGAACAGCGCCCCGATGTTCAGCATCCACGAGGGGATCGTGTCGATCGAGATGTACACGCCGGAGATGAACTGGAGCACCAGGAACGGCAGAATCACCACGGAACTCGCGCTCTGCCCGGACCTCGGCACGCTGCTGACGGCGATGCCGAGCAGCGCGCAGCCGGTCAGCCCGAGCAGGAAGATCCAGCCGAACCGCAGCCAGGCGCCGGGGTCCGTCGGCAGGTCGACGCCGTAGAAGACCGTGCCCACGGCCAGCAGGGCGGCGGCCTCCAGCAGCCCGGTGACCAGGACCAGCCACACCTTGCCCAGGAAGTAGGCCGCGGGCGGCATCGGCGTGCCGCGCAGCCGTCGCAGTTGCTTCTCGTCCCGCTCGATGGCTATGGAGATGCCCAGCGACTGGAAGCTGGTCGCCATGATGCCCGCCGCGATCATCGCCGGCACATAGAGCTGCGATGCGGTGATGCCCGCGCCCTCCACGTCGTCGCTGAAGATCGACGCGAAGAGGAAGAGAAACACGATCGGGAAGGCGAAGGTGAACACGGCCTGGTCCCGCTGTCGGAAGAACTGCTTCACCTCCAGCGCTCCCCGTGCCAGCCCGAGCCGCCAGGCGCCCGGAAGCGTGCCACGGGCAGTCTGCTGTGCCGTGCCGCGCCCGCCGGCTGCGGTGGTTGACGTGCTCATCGCCTCTCGCCTTCCGTCGCTGTCGCCGACTGCCGCTGCCGCTGCCCGATCAGGCCCAGATAGACGTCCTCCAGGGAGGGCCTGGTGACGGTCAGATCCGGGATCTCGCCGTCGAAGCGCCGCATCAGCCCGGCGACCGTACGGGTCGGCGTGTCCGTCATAAGGGAACGGGCCGCGCCGTCCGGGTCCGTCCAGGCAACCGTCGCCTCGACGCCGTGCGCCTGACGCAGCTGGGCCGGGGCGCCCTCGGCGACCACCCGCCCGGCCGCGACGACGGCCAGCCGGTCGGCGAGCGCCTCGGCCTCCTCCAGATAGTGGGTGGTCAGGACGATGGTGGTGCCCTCGTCGGCCAGCAGCCGGATCAGCTCCCAGAACCGGCGGCGCGCCGCCGGGTCGAACCCGGTCGTCGGTTCGTCGAGCAGCAGCAGCTCCGGAGCGCCGATCACGCCGAGCGCCACATCCAGCCTCCGCCGCTGGCCGCCGGACAGCGCCTTGATCCGCTTGCCTGCCTTCTCCTGGAGGCCGACCAGCGAGATGACCTCGTCCGGGTCCCGCGGCGTCGGGTAGTACCGTGCGAAATGCGTCACGGTCTCGCGCACCGTCAACTCGGCGGGCGCGGATTCGTCCTGCCAGACGATGCCGACCCGCGAGCGCCACCGGCGGTCGCCGGACGCCGGGTCCGCGCCCAGGACACTCACCTCGCCCGCGTCGCGGGAGCGGTGGCCCTGGAGGATTTCCACGGTCGTGCTCTTCCCGGCGCCGTTCGGGCCGAGGATGCCGAAGACCTCACCGGGACGGATGGCCAGGTCGAGACCGTTCACGGCGGTCACATCGCCGTATCGCTTGCGCAGGCCGCTTACGTTCACCGCGAGTTCTGTCATGGCCCCAGCCTTCCGGCATGCATATGTGCGCTGCGACGCCCAACCAGCCATCCTTATGTCAACCGAACGGTGGATCCTTGGGGATGTACGGCAGAATGACCATGCCCCAGCAGCTACTGAGAAACGGAACGGATTGACGGATGGCGACTGCAGCGGTTGACGACGTGTCCTCCGGCCGGCAGGCGGACGGGGACAAGGGACTGATCGGCGGCGGTCGGGCGTTCGCGTGGATGTTGATCGTCACGGGTGCGGCGGGTCTGCTGGCCGCCTGGGTGATCACGATCGACAAGTTCAAGCTGCTGGAGGATCCGGATTTCACGCCGGGGTGCAGTCTGAATCCGATTGT
>NZ_JARWBG010000088.1:0-19710 GCF_029846775.1 Streptomyces chengmaiensis | reverse complement strand
CGGAGAGAGCCGGACGGCCACTCCTGGGAAGCCACGGTCGGCAAGAACCCGTCAGCCACATCCGGCCCTCCCGGGCCACCTAACAACTTACGGAGAACCAGTGAGAGACAGAGACGTCGTATCGGCCATGCTGTCCGACGACGAAAGCCGCAACGTTCTAAGCCGGGTGATCCTTCCCGCATGGACCAAAGGCGCTGCCCGCCAGGCCCGGCCGGTCGTCGTGATCGTCGGCGGCCAGCCGGGCGCAGGGAAGACCCAAGTCGCAGACCTCGTACAGGCGGTGCTGGACCGACGCGGCGGCGCGGTGCGGATCGGCAGTGACCTGTACAAGGCCGCCCACCAGCACTACGCCGAGCTCCTGGCCGTCGATGTCCGCACGGCCGGCGTCAAAGTCCGGCCGGACACTCGCCGCTGGCAGGCCGCCGTCGAGGAGTACGTCCGCAGCCACGGGTTCGACGCAGTGGTGGAGTCGGCCCTGGCCGATTCCACCGAGTTCCGTACATCTGCCGGTGCGTACCGGCAGGCCGGCTCCCGCGTCGAGGTGGTGGCGGTGGCGACGGCGGAGGCGTGGAGCCAGCTCGGCATCCTGGACCGCTTTCTGTCCGAGGCGATCGACGGCGGCGGTCGGTACGTGTCGTGGGAGAACCACGACACGTGCGCGAAGCAGATGCTTGCGACGCTCGCGGTCATCGAGGCCGAACAGTTGGCGGACCGCATCACCGTCGTACGCCGCGACGGCACGGTGCTGTACGACAACGAGCTCATGGACGGAACGTGGCGGCGTCGGCCGGCGGCCGAGAAAGCGGTGGCGTACGAGCGGTCGCGGCCCTGGTCCGCTCGGGAGACGGCCGTCTTCTGCCGGGAGCTGGCCCGGACCGACCAGCGTCTGCACCGTGAACTGGCCTGTGCGGACCGGTGCCTGGCCGTCCAGCGGGATGCCGAGCGCGCTGCCGCCCTCGCGGAACCAGTACGCCGCCTAGCCCAGCCGCGACGGCAGGCGCCGGGCGTGGACTACCACCGGCTGTCAGCCGACGAACATCGCTGGGTCTTCGACGAGCTGATCGCCCCGTCCTATCTGAACGGCATCATCAGCCGGGACGACCCGCGGGCCGTCTACGTACTGGGCCAGCCGGGAGCAGGGAAGCTGCTGGCGGCCAGGATGGTCAGGCGGGCCATGCGGCCGGGGACGGTCCACCTGGTGGGCGACGACTTCAAGGCGTCGCATCCGGACTACTTCCAGCTGCTGAGGGACGATCCCCGCAACGCGGGCGCGGCGATCCGGGCGGACTACCGGGCCTGGTTCGCCGAGGCCGAGGCGTACGTGCGGGTCCGGCGCGGTGACGTGCTCATCGAGGGCGCGCCGGGCAGCGTGAAGGAGTTCCTCGGCAGTGCGCTGCCGTTCGCGACCGGCGGCTATCCGGTCGAGCTGGTGGTCCTGGCCGTGCGGGAGGCCGACAGCCGGCTGGCGACGGCGCTGCGGTATGCCCGTGCCCTGCAGATCGGGGGCAACGGCCGGTTCACCTCCCGAGCGGGGCACGACCAGTGCTTCCGCGCTCTGGCCGACGTCGTGGAGCTCGCGCAGACGCATCCGGCGATCACGGCCGTGACGGTAATCCGGCGGGACGGCGAGGCCCTGCTGCGCCACGAGGCCGGCGGCGGCGCGCCGGTGTCGTGGGCGCTGGCGGCGGAGCGTCAGCGGCCCTACACCGACCAGGAGGCCGCCCAGTTCCTCCGGCTCCATCACGCGCTGCGCCTGGCGCTGCCCCAGCACCGCCGCGAGTTGGACGAGATCGCCGCGCTGGCACGACCGTTGATGCCCGCGCGGGTGCAGCCGGCCCGGATCGACCGGCCGCACCCGCCCGTCTGGCCGCTCCCCCTGCTGAGGACGGCCCCGGGCTACGACTCGTTGAGTTCCTTCAGCCGCGCGGCGTAGAGGGCAGCGATCCGGGCCGTCTCCTGCGGGTCGGCAGTTCCCAGCCGCTGCTGGTCGTCCAGCGCGGCCTGCCGGCCTACCTTCAGCTCCTCGACCCGGTCCTCGTCGGGCACCGGGGAGCGACGCTCAGTGGCGAGCTGGGTGTTATACCAGGTCACCACGTCCCGGACGATGTCCGCCGCCTGCAGTTCATCGCCGCCTTCCAGCTGGGAGAAGTCGCGGTTGGGGGTGTCGGACACGGCAGTACCACCTTTGTGTTGATCTTGATTTGAATCCTCCCCTCCCTGAAGCTGAAGGGAGGGGATTCCTGGCTCAGGCTCCCTTCGGGAGCGGCGCTCCCGGAGGTCTTACGCCCTCGGCACCAGCCGGGGTGAGACCAGCCCGGACGAGCATCACGCGGGCGGAGTTCTTGTCTCTCGGGGAGACGGCTCCGCACGCGGTGCAGGTGTAGGTACGCTCCGAAAGAGGAAGTGCGTGCTTGATTCTCGCTCCGCACGACGCGCAGTCCATGGTGGTGTGCGCGGGATGCACCAGGCGCACGTCGCGCCCGTGTTTGCGGCCCATCTCGATCAGGGCCGTCTTCGTGGCGCCGATCGTCGCGTCAGCGGCCTTGCGGGCCATGGTGGTCTTCGCGAGGAACTTCGGCCGGAAGTCCTCGACCGCGATCGCGTCGTGGTCGCGCACGACCTTCTTCGCCCACTTACGGGCGGTGTCCTGCCGCTGCCGGGCGATCTTCGCGTAGAGCTTGGCGCGCCGCTTCTTCGCCTCACGGTGGCCCTTTGTCGATGCCTGCCCCTTCTTCGGCCTGCGGCGCGCCACCATCCGGTCGTACCGGCTCAGCTTCGCCTGAGCCTTGCGCCCGTACTGCGGGTGCGGGAGGTCGTGGGCGTCAGAGGTGGTGGTGGCGGTCTCCTTGACGCCCCAGTCCACCCCGAGGACAGCGCCGGTCGCGGGCAGCGGCTGTGTCCCGATGGCGACGACGAACGAGCAGTACCAGTGCCCCACCGCGTCCCGGTACACGCGCACTGAGGAGGGCACTGCCGGAAGTTCACGGGACCACACCACCGTCAGCACGATCCCACCCGCGAGGTGGAGGCGGCCGTCCTTGAGCCGGAAGCCGCGCTGCGTGTAATTCAACGTGGGCAGAGTTTCGCGCTTCTTCTTGAACTGCGGCATCCCGGCCCGCCGGTGCATGGGCAGCCGGTCCTTGATGTCCTTCTGTGCCTTGGAGCGGGACGTGGCGAAGTCCCGGATGATCTGCTGCTGCGGAACAGACGCGCCCTCACGCAGCCACGGCGTCCTGGCGCGGGCTTCGGTCAGCATCTTGTCGAGCTGGGCCGGACCGCACGTCAGCTTGTCCTCGGGACGCGCCCGATTGCGGGCGTGCACGGCACGGGACTTGGCAACGCATTCGTTCCACACCCACCGGCAGCGGTCCCACTCCGCGAGCAGCGCGGTTCGGGCGGTCGACGACACCCGCAGGTGGTAGGTGTACCGGGCGTGCCCGGACCCCTGCTCGGCCACCGCTGTCGTCTTCATGATCCGGAAGCTAACACCCGCCACTGACAACGGAAGAGAGTTCAGGTCGGAACAGATGCGAGGAGAATTCCGCCGCTTCGCGGCTCCGGCCGAGGACCCACTCCCCCCTTCAGGACGGGGCATCCTGGGAGAAGTCAGGTGAAACGGCTAGTGTCTCGTTGGCCGATTCCGGTGGCCCAGTGCCGCGACGCGCCACGATCGGCGGGCGGAGCTCCTGCGCACGTCACAGCATCCAGGGGATGCTTCCCTCAAGGGAGCTCGCTCCGGCATAGGTTGGACCCAGGTGATCATCGTTTCTCGGGGGTTGGGCGTGGCAGGTCGGGATCTCAGGGCGTTGTTCAGTACGAATGACCGCGGCCTGTCGACGGCGGAGGCGTTCACGAACCGCCAGTTTCAGTGGGAGTTGGTGGGTGCCGCGCTCGCCGAGCACCTGCGGCGCACCGCTGACCCCGCTTTCGAGGCCGAGGACCTCGAGGCCCCGCGTGACAACCTGCAGGTGTTCCATGGAGTCGGCGGCATCGGCAAGACGACGCTGTCCCGCAAGCTGGAGGCCGCGCTGGCCGGTGCTGAGCACCGGCCAGCCCAGTGGGGGGAGCCCACCTGGTCCGGTGAGCGGATCCTGCCCGTACGCATCGACCTGGCCCGCTCCGCTGGCACCGACTTCGAGCAGGTCGTGCTGACGATCCGGGCCGCGCTGGCAGAGCTCGGCCGGCCGCTGCCCGCTTTCGACTTGGCGCTCCGGCGCTACTGGGAGCAGCAGCACCCGGGCGAGCCTTTGGAGGAGTACCTGCGCCGCGGCGGGCTGGCCGGCCGGTTCGGCAAGGCGATGCCGCAGCAGATGCAGTCCGTGCTCGCGGACGTCGCCCAGGCGCTGCTGCTACCGGGTACCGTCGGCACGGCGGTCGGTGCGGTGACCGGCTCCCTCGTGCGGGCGCTGCGGGAACGGCGCCAGACCGTGCGGGCGCTCGCCGGATGCGCGCGGCTGGCGGACCTGCTGGAAGCTGAGCCGGACCTGGAGGCTCTTTCCTTCTACCCGCACCTGCTGGCCTGGGAGCTGGCGCAGGTCCCGGCGGACAAGAAGGTGACGCCGGTGATCCTGCTGGACACCTTCGAGGACGTCGGGGACCGCACCCACCGGGACATGGAGCGCCTGCTGCAGCGGGTGGTGTGGCTCATGCCCAATGCCTTCTTCGTCGTCACCGGCCGCTCCCGCCTGCAGTGGGCCGACTCCGCTCTCCAGGGCCAACTCGACTACACCGGGCCTGCCGCCTGGCCCGGCCTGGTCGCGCACGACATCCCAGCTGCCCGGACCACATCCGCGCTCGCCGGCCGCGGCCGCAGGCGGCAGGTGCTGATCGGCGACTTCTCCCCCGAGGACTGCGACGACTACCTCGCCCGCCGGCTCGCCCGGGACGGCCAGCCGCTCATCAAAGCTGAGATCCGCCAGGTCATCACCGACCGGTCCCATGGCCTGCCGCTCTACCTTGACCTGTCGGTGATGCGGTTCCTGGACATCCGCCGTACGGGCCGCGACCCACAGCCGGCCGACTTCGACCACGACTTCCCGGCCCTGATCGCCCGCACCTTGTCCGACCTCACACCGGATGAGCGTCACGTCCTGCGCTCCATCGCGCTGCTGGACGCCTTCGACCTCGCCCTGGCCACTCGGGCTGCCGGCATGACCCACGAGGCGCCGGCGATGCGCCTGATCGAGCGTCCTTTCGTCCGAGAGCAGCCCTTCGGATTGTGGCCGTACCACCTGCACGGCCTCATCCGCTCCACCGTCCGAGGCGCTGACGACCAGGCCGACGACCGCTGGTCCGCGCGCGACTGGCAGCAGGCCGCCGAACGGGCCCTCGAAGCGCTCGGCGGGCAGTGGGCCGCCGGCTCCGGGCGGGACCGGGTGCTGTTGGTCGGGTGTCTGCGCCAAGGCCTCGCCCTTGCCCGCGACTTCCGGCTCGACCTTGACTGGCTCGCCAGCGCGGCATGGAGCTACGTCAGCGACTCCGTGTGGGAGCCCATCGCCCCACCCGCCCGGCCAGACACTGAGAGGTCGCAGACCGCGGCCGACGCCCTGGTCGAACTGCTCAGCGCGCTCGCCCGCCGCCAGCACGAGCACCGCACCGTCACCGCCGACCGGCTCACCACCGTCGTCAACACCGGGCTGCTCCCCACCGACCTGCACGAGATGGCCGTCTACTACCTCGCCAAGGCCCAGCGCGACATCGGCCGCTCCGAAGACTCCCGGCAAGGAATGCAGCTCGTCGCCGACGGCGGCGGCCGCCTCGCCCCCGCCGCCCGGCGCGGCCTGGCCCACCTCGCCCGCCTCGCCGGCGACTTCCCCACCGCATACGACACCGCCCGCACTCTCGGCTGGGAAGGCCGCCAGCATCGCGTCGAAGGCGACATCCTCTGGCCCCACGGCGACATGGAACGCGCGGCCGCCGCATACGAAGCCGCCCGCGCTGAGGCCGAACAGCACAATGTCGCCGGCGAACGCGCCACCAGCCAGGCCCAGCGCGCCTTCGTCCTGGCCTTCACAAACCCCGACGCCGCCGACGACGAACTCCACCTTGCCGCACAGCTGCTGACGGGGCTCGACCTGCGCGCCACCACCCTCACCACGAAGATCGCCGCCCTCGTCCGAGACGCCGGGGCAATCAGCAGCCTCGAGCCCGTACGCCTGCTCCGCGCCGAGATCAGCAACGCCGGCCTGACAGCTGCGGAAGCCGCGCTAGAACTGGCCGTGTGCTTCCACCAAGCCGTCCGAAACGACCACGACAAGCTCAGCGCTGCGATCTCACGGCTGCGCGACCTCACTCGCGGCCGCGACTACGCGTACTACGTCGACATCGCCCACTTCATGGCCGACCGCTCTCTCAGCGGTGACTCCGCAGCGCGGTGGCTGGACGGCGAGCAGCCCACCCGCAGCCGCTGGCGGACGGTGGTCACCGCACGGCGCGCGTACCTGCGCAACGCGCGCTGAGCATGAAGCCGGCGGCCGTCTCCCGTAGAGACGGCCCCGGTTCTGCGACATGCGCCGGCATCTGGACGTGACGCGGTCAGGTGGGATTCAGCGGGGTGATGCCCGTTCCCGCGTACAACTCGGGCTCAAGTGACAAAACCGTGAGCGGCTCGCCCGCCTTGACCGCCTGCCAGGCGATCGCCGCGGCGTGAGCCACCGGCCACTCCACATTCCTCCAGGCCATCGCATCGACGGCGTGCGCTGTGCTGAAGGGGACGTTCTCCGCGAACCGCAGCGACGCGGCGTGTTTGCCCGCTCCTGCAACCTGACGCTCGGCAGCCAGGACCGACAGCGAGGGAACGAGGACGCGTCCGGTGCCGCGGGAGGCTTCGATGTACAGGCCGGTGAAGAACGGGTCCGCCCGATAGAGGGCGGTCAAAGCGGTGTGGTCCAGTACTGCCGTCAGATTCACGCGGCAGCGCTGCCCTGATGGGCGCGGATCTTCGCCCAGGCGTCTTGGCCGGCCCGCTCGACCTGCTCGGTGTACTCGACGCCGAGCTCGGCAGCGGCCTCGAGGGCGCGCTGCTCCCTCTCGGCAGCCGTGAGCTCACGGGTGGCGAGCTCCTGCAGCAGCTCCGTGATGGTGGTGCCGCGCTCGTCCGCGAGGATCCGCAGCCTGTCGCGCACTTCTTCGCTGGTCTTGATGCTCGTCGGCTTACCCATACAGGCGATTCTACCGCCGGTAGAAACCATCGGTGCGCCCTTCTCAGGCCCTGCGCCCCTGCCGGCCGGCCTGCAAGCGGCTCTGCAGGGCGATGCTCACCCAGCACCGGCGTGCCCGTCGATTCCCGAGGCGGACAGGGGGAAGGGACCTCGGGTGGGGATGCGGAATAATCGCCCTATGGCTTCGCAGTCCTCCCCCGCTATTCCGCCCGCTGCCGAGGTGCTGCACGCCCGGTATGCGGGGCGCTTGCCCGCGTCCCTGGAGGATCTTGCCGGGCCCGCGCACGGCCGGGTGGAGCTGCCCCTGCACATCGCCTGGTCAGGGCTGCGCGCCTACGACCTGGACCGGCCCCGGCAGTGCATGAGCCTGTACCGCACGGTGCTGGCCGAGGGCCAGCACGACGACCTGCTCCGCCTGCTCGACCACCAGCTGCTCCTCGCCCAGTGGCCGGTGCTGCGCACCCTGGTCAGCCGGCACATCCGCCGCGCGTGGGAGGACGCCTTCCCCACCCTCGCCGACGCCGGACGGACATCCGCGGCGGCGTGAACCTCAGCGACCTGCACCGCCGTCTCCTGGCCGACGTCCTCGCCATCGGCACGCCTTACCCGCTGGTGATCACCGGCGGGTACGCCGTCCAGGCCCACGGGCTGGTCAACCGGCTCAGCCAGGACCTGGACGTCGCCACCGAGAACCCTGCCCCCATGGCCGACATCACCCGGGACCTTGAGCACGGTCTGACCGAGAGGGGCTGGACGGTCACCGTCATCAGCGCCGACCCGCTCTCCGCCCGCCTGGTGGCCGCCGATGCCGCCACCGGCGAGGAATGCGAGATCGACATCCTCAAAGAGAACCTCTGGGCACCGCCGGCCCACACCGAGTACGGGCCCGTCCTCGCCCTCGACGACGTCATCGGCACCAAAGTCCGCGCCCTGGCCGACCGGGGAGCCGTCCGGGACCTCATCGACGTGCACGCCGCCGCCCGCCACCGCACCACCAGCGAGCTCGAGCAGCTCGGCGAGCGCCACGGCCGCGGCGAATTCACCCTCCAGGACCTGTACGACCGCCTCACCGGCACCGAGTGGTACGACGACGAGGAATTCACCGCCTACGGCCTCACCGACCAGCAGACCGCCGACCTCAGAACCTGGGCCCAGCACTGGGCCGGCGACCTCGAGCAGCGCCTCGGCGCCGGCGAAGACGGCTGCGACACCTGACGTGCACGCGCCCTCAGCCATGAGGCATGGAAGGATTCGCGTCTTCATCGACCAAGGCGGCGGGCTCGAGGACCGCGCAGGCGGTGTCGCAAAGCCTCAGCCTCAGCCACCGGTGGCCCGACCGAGGCGCTACGCCGGCGGAGAGCAGCCGCAGTTGGTCGACCCGCAGCTTGACCGGGGCCGACAGGTGCGGCGACAGGGCTGCGAACACCTGTACGTTCTGCTGCCGCCGCGGCCGGGCGCCAGGCTGCAGGCGTGCCGGCGTCCGGGACGTCGGCTGTGGCCAGCAGCCCTATCAGGGCAACGCTTTCGACCCGGGTGAGGAACACATCCTGGTCGACGGTGTGCATGCGCTGGCGGAGCCGGCGGGCAAAGACGCTGCCGGCCAGGCGCGTGCGCATCAGCTCGCCGGCGAGTCGTTCCCCCGCGGCAAACGGATCGGCCGCCATCCGCGGCCCCCTCCCGTGGCGGGTGCAGTCAGAAGCTGTGTCACATCCTCCCTTCGCAGGTCACGGCATCGTCAGCGCCGTGGTGACTCTGCTGGCCGTTCGGTTCCGCGTCGTTGGACGGGCATCCGAACGGCAGTGGAGGACCCAACGCGACGTTTGAGGAGCGGGAGTGGGAGCTGCGGAAGCCACACGTCGAACTGGTCCGTCCCCGTGCCGCGTACCGAGCTTGCCACTGACCCCAGACACGCGTAGCCACCCCCGGCCGGGTGCCCCGTACGGGTGTTGCGGTGGCGTCGGGGGTGCTCAGGTGAGGTCGACGAGGGAGGGCGCCGGATCAGCCTCCAGGTCGTACTCCTCGAACTCCCACAGCACGATCTTCGCGTCCTTGGGCACGCGGTACACGAACTTCATATCGTCCTTGAAGCCGGGCTGCAGCTCGGCATTGCACTCGGGGTTCCCCGGAACATAGTCCAGGTCCTCGATCGTGTCGAAACGCCGGTCCTGGTCATCGATCAACGCATTGACGATGGGAAGCGAGCACGTGAGGTCCATGCTGGCCTTGGTCTCGTTGCGGACGACGGTCTCTAGGATCACGTACTTGGCGTCGGCGCCAGCCTGTTTGACGGCACCGTCGAAGGTGATGCTGTTGGCCTCCCGGACCTTCTTGATCGTGACGACGGTGCCCCGATTGCGCGCCTCCTCCCCGACCTTGAACTCGGCCTCGGTAGGCGCCTGAGTGTCGGCGCCGCCGCCGGTTGCTCCTCCTGCCGCGAGGACCTTGTCGCCCGCCTCGTCAACGGCTTGCGACCACTGTTCGTCTGTGAGGTTCGCGCAGGAGTCGGGCCGGGAGTCGGGGGTGTCGGCGCCGTTGACCTGGTCGATCATCAGGTCGAAGACGGCGTCTGCACATTCTTTGCTGATGCCGGCTTCGGTGGCGGCCGCTTCACTTGTGCTTGGTGCGGCGGCCGGCTTGCTGTCGTTGCTGCTGCCGCATGCGGCGAGGCTGGCAACGAGCAGCGCAGCGGCGACGATGGACCGGGCGTACATGCGTCCCCCTCGTTCGTGAAGTACTGGCCATCATGCGTCTTGTGGTGATGTCGCAGGAGACATGTGGCGAAGTCGTGATGTCGTGCGGTTGGCAGGGGACGGATCTCCAGGCGGCTGCCGCGAGGGTGTCTGGGACCGCCTCGGTGCGTCGGAGCTGCCGGGCCAGGCGGCGGTCACCGGAACATGAGGGTGAACGCCCACTGGATGTGGGCTTCGGCGTGGGACATGAGGCGTTCGTAGTCCCTTGCGTTGCGCCTCGCCCGCATCGTCCACGAATTCGACCGCTCCACCACCCACCTCTTGGGTAGCACCACGTACAACGTCTACCTCGAGTACACCGACGACGCCAAAGACTCCGTGCCGAAGTACATCNTGGACAACCCCGCCCACGAACAGCAGCAGCGACACCGCCGAGGACTTCTGTGACCGCCATCGACGATCTCACCCGACTGTGTCCGCCCCCCGCCGACGTCCCCCAAGCGGACTGGCCGGCCATCGAGACCACGCTCGGCATGCGGCTGCCGCACGACTACAAACAGCTGGCCGACACATACGGGCCCGGGGCCTTCTGCGACTTCATCCGCATCTACCACCCCCGCGCCGCAACCGCATGGGTCGACCTCCACGGCCCCACTCCCCCGGACCTGCGCCGCCAGCTGCAGCAGGATCAACAGCGCGGCATCCACCCCGCCACGCATGATCCGCGCGACCTCTTCGCCATCGGGGTGACCGACAACGGCAACCACCTCTTCTGGATCACCACACCGAACAGCGAGCCCGACGTCTGGCGCATCACCGTCAACGAAGCCCGCGGCCCCGGCCGGTACACCTTCGACGGCACCCTCACCCAGTTCCGCGTCTCAGTGATGGGCAACCAGACACAGGTGCCCCTGTTCCCGCGTGGCCTCCTCGACGACGGCATCACCTTCACCCCTGCCACACCGACACCCCGGCGCGCCGAGCCCCGCCCCGCCGGCGAAAGCATCGACGTCCAAGCCGTCCGCGCATGGGCCCGCGACAACGGCTACAACCTGCCCGACCGCGGCCGCATCCCCATCGAGATCATCCAGGCATGGAAAGGCGCCCACCCCTCATAGCCGACTGCGCAGCGAAGAACGTGACCGAACACCGCGAGATCATCAGCCTCACGCCGGATCCGCCCCACGGGGCCCCGTGCACCTGGAGAGGAACACATCCTGGTCGACAGCGTGCATACGCTGGCGGAGCCGGGCAAAGACGCTCTCGGCCAGGCGCGTGCCCATCAGCTCGCCGGCGAGTCGTTCTCCCGCGGCAAACGGATCGGCCGCCATCCGCGGCCCTCTCCCGTAGCCGGTGCAGACAGGGCACGAAGCGCATGCGGCACTCGAGAGCGTCGGCCGCGAAGTCACGCTGAACCTAGCGTCTGGACCGTGCCCACCACCCCGCTGAAGGTGCCAGCCGAATTGGAGGACGCCCGGCAGCCGCCATGCCCGAGGCCCTGCCACGCCGCCTGATACTCGGCTACGCCCCGCCGCTTGGGATCGTCCTGGATCCCTTCGGCGGCACCGGTACCACCGCGGCGGCGGCCAAGGCGCTTGGGCGCGTCGGCATCAGCGCCGACATCTCACCCGCGTACATCCGACTCGCCGCCTGGCGCAGCACATCCCTCCCGGACACCGTCCGCCGCCGTGCCGCCTCCCGCCGCTGAGGCGGCACCAACCTCATGCGACAGCACAGTTAAGAGGTGCAGGCGAGCTGGTCCGTCACCGTCCCCGCGGCCGTCGACGGCGCTGCTTTGCGCTCGCGGTGCGGCAGCGGGGCGGAGCGGCTGTGCCCGGAGGTGTCCTGGGCGGTGATCTGGGTGACGTGGTCGCGGAAGCCGGGGTCGGGCAGGGGCAGGTCGAGGTCGTCGTCGACGTAGCTGACGGCGGCGGCCACGTAGTCCAGGGCGCGGCGTACGGGGTCGGGCAGTGTGGTGTCGTGGCCTTGCAGGGCGCGTAGGACGCGCAGGATGGTGGGGACTTCGGCTCCGGAGATCTCGGGGGCCGCCGTGGTGGTGGGGGTGCTGACCTGGGTGTGCCACCAGTCGGCTTGGCGGGTGTCGCCGAGGGCGAGGTGGCGGAGGTAGAGGCAGTAGCCGGCGGCGGGGTCTCCGGCGCCGGCGGCGTACTGCCACCAGGGGGCGGCCCTGCGAACCCGCTAGCGTAGCTCTTCATCACAGGTAGTACGTGCAGGTGGCACCGACGGTTGCTGCAGTCCGAGGATCATCTGGAGTCGATGAACCCGGGTGGCAGCGGTTGGGCGGGGGTTTCCGAGCTCGGCCGCTTGCGGGCTATTGAATGGGTGAGGGGCTGGTCCACCACCCGACGGGACGGCGGAACTGTTCGCCGGCCTTGGCCAGCAACACGGTCAGTTCGTCGCACCGGTATGAGCCCAGCTCTTTCTCGACCGTGCTCTCGAGATCTTTCCACAGCGTGCGGTTGTCCTGGCTGCTGGCACCCTTGATTGAGTCGTCGTGCACGAAGGCCACGACACGCCCGCCGCGCGTGGTGTAACGACCGACGGCTTCGGAGTTGGGCGGGATCTCGAGCTTGTCGTCCGGGACGATGACGCCCACCTGCTGGTGATCCAGGTCGAAGCAGACGACATGCGCGGTCTCGCCGGCCTCGAGGGTGCCGAACACGTAGGAGCCCGTTTGTCGCGAAGAGCGGAGCTTGCCGCGACTGGCCACCTCGGCCTCGACGAACACCGGCTTCTTCTCCAACTCGGCGCAGATGTCGAGTGTGAGCGGGTAGCCGAGCCCGTCGCGCTCTTCGAGTTCCAGTTCGCAGTGCTCGCCGCCTCCGGGGAGCTCGGAGCGGTCTGCCGTGGAGGCATTCGGCTGGTCGGCGGTGCCGCAGGCGGTCGCGCCGAGGGCCAGAGTGAGCACGCAGGCCAGGCCTGCGAGCCTCCTCGTGGCTTGGCGGTTCACGGGGTGTACGGAACTTCTTCCAGGTCGTCGGGCGTGGGTGCCCGCATGCGACGCCGGTGGCGTCGAGGGGTCTTGTGCCGTCGCATCACGGTGTGCGGCTGCGTGCGATGGCAGAGGTGCGACTGCTCCGCCAGTGGAAGATCTCACCGAACCCTCCCTCACCTTTCGAATTCTGTGGAGTTCTGCATCTGCGGCTACTACTTGGAGTGGATGATGGGGTTCCGGGATTCGCTCAATCTCATGACGGTTGCCAGCGAATGAGGAAGATGTTCATTTCTCCCGTGCGTTTTACGTTGACCACTTCGAAGTGTCCGATCGTGTCGTTAGCTTTGACACAGTATCGGTTGCCTGCGGCGAGCTCGTGACGGAAGATCTGCTGTTTTGTGGCGATGTCCGAGCAGGCGCTGGGGCCGGGAATCGGGTCGCCGCTGGGCACGACCCCCAGGGACACATTTCTATGACCTGGCGTGATGTAGGGATCGACGCCGGAATTGCTCTGAACATCCAGGTCGTTTACACCAACGAAGCTATTCGGGTCGCCTGTTCGGTCGATGGTGAATGAACCACTGGTGGAGCTGTATTCGGCGTTCCAGGTCACGAGGTAGCCGTCCTCCTCCGGCGGTGGGGGTGCGCTGGCCGGAGTGGTGGGCGATTCTGGCGCGGTCTCGGGATCGTCGGGATCTGTTGTGGGGGTGGTGTCTGTGGTGGGCTGGCTGGTGGGTGATGGGGTGTTCTGGGGGGTGGGTGTCGCGGGCGGGGATGCCGGTGCTTGGGGTTTGCCGGGGTTGCCGCCGGTGGAGGCGGTTGTGGTGTCGGGTTCGGTGATGCGGTAGATCAGGAAGCCGCCCAGGGCGAGTGCCACGATCGCGGCCGCGGCCACGACCTTGGTGGTGGTGTGGCTCTTTTTCTTTGGGGCTTGCGGGGCGGTGCCGGGCGGCAACGCTGCGGCCGATGGGGGTTGTGGGGTGACAACGCCCAGGTCAGGGACAGGCGAGGGGGGTGCGGGGGTGGCGTTCGGGCGAGGGGCGGGCTGGGCCTGTGACGCGCCGAGCGCGTCGAGCTGGGCGGTGAGCCCGTCCCGCCGGGCGCAGAGGTCTGCGCGGCGGAGCTCGAGTTGCCGGAGCTGTTCTTCGAGGTGCTGTTCCTGTGCGGGGTCGGGTGCGTGTCCGTCGTGGACGGTCTGGCGGTAGCGGTCGCGTTCGGTGATGAGGCCTTGCATCTGATGGTGAACGCTGCCGAGCTTGGCGATGAGTTCCTCACGCTGTTGGGTGAGGTCGAACACCGTCCACATGCGGTGGTGGACGGCGTCGCTGCCGGATTGCGCCAGCCGCTGAAGCAGGTGTCCGTAGGCGCGGTGGGTGTCGTGGAGGACGTCCGGGGTGACGTTGGTGCGGTTTTGTGCTTCCTGGATGAGGAGGGTGAGGTATTCGAGCGGCGGGACACGGGGGTCTTCGTCGAGTTCGTAGTTGCGGATCGTGGTCTTGTTGACGTTCAGCAACTCGGCGCATTCCTGCAGGCTCATGCCTGTCTGGGAACGCAGGTCTGCCAGCCGGCGGGCGAACTCTCTTCTTTCTTCCTCGAGGCTTCGAGCTGGCTGGGGCAGGTTCTCGTCGTGGTGTTCGGTCACTTTTGTTGTCTCCCGTCGACGCCGGTGTTGCACCGTGTCGAGTCGTGTCTGGTTGTTTGTTGTTCTTCTGCAACCCGGGCGGTTCCAGGGATGGTCGTTCCTGTCAGCCCGTCAGCGAAGTGCATGCACGCGATGCTTCTCTTCGTTTACGGGGTTTGTCTTTCCGCTCTCTGTCAGGCGCCGGGCGCGAGGGCGAGAGGATTCTTTTCGGGAGACGCCAATGAACAACAGCACTGACCCGCAGCCGGCCGTCATCGTGGTGCTGCTCGCACTCGTCGGCATCGTCACCGGCTACGCCGCCTACACCAGCCCTCAGCTCGCGAACGCTCTCGTGGCTGCTGCGGCCATGGCCGGCCTCGCATGGGCCGTCTTCACCAGCCGATAACCCCACCGAGCGTGTGCCGGAGGCTGTGTCCCGCCACATCACACCGGTCGGCGGGACACAGCCCGCGCCGCGCGGCCCTTTCCCGGCATCACGTACATGTGCACATCTCCCCCCGACAGGCGTGAATGCGGCCAGCGCCGCCCCCACGGCAGCCGGACTCAGCCGGCACACGACGTCACAGGGTCGCTGCCGACTCACACAAAGCTAGCCATCCTGCCCGCCCAGAGAGGCGGAAACCGGCTAAAGACCCCCACTTCTTGTCATGAGCGGATCTAAACACCGGTTCTGGATCTCGGCCGGCCCTCTCTGGCCCATCCCCGCGATCAGCGGCGTAGCGGAAGCTGGTTGGCGGGTGCCGGCTACTGCCACCGGTAGGGCGTGATGCTGGGGTCGTAGGAGCAGGTGACCATGGTGCCGTTGGTGGCTTTGAGGGTGCGGCCGCGGTCGGCGTTGGGGCAGAACTGGCCGTCGACGACCGGGTGGCCGTTGGAGGTGCAGGCGTAGCCCTGCTTGCCGTCCGGGCAGGTGACCATCGAGCCGCTGACGGGCGGCTTCGTCGTGGTCCTGACGGGTGCGGGGGTGTTCGGTTTCGCGGGCGCAGGGGTGTACGCCGGCTCCGTCCGCACGGCGGGCTTGGGAGGTGCGGGAGCGGCCGTCGTGCGCGGGGTCGCGGGCTTGGGTGGGGTGTAGGCGGGGTCGTTCTTCTGGTGGAGGTAGCCGTGGTGGCTGGTCTCGCAGTCGCTGACCGTCTTTGCGAGCTTGACGACCACCGTGGCACCCGGCGCGAGGGCGGCGCCGTGGTCGGGGGTGGTCTTGCACACCCGCCATCCGTCGTGATCGGCGGGAAGGGTGACGTCCTTGTGCAGCGCGGCAGTAGAGATGTGCGATGGGGGGACGTTCCGGCCGGCGAACTCTGTGAGGGCCTGCCGGTAGGTCTGGCCGTGCACGATCGGCACGGTCGGTGTCGGACGTGCCGACGCCGACGGTGATGATGTGGCCTCAGCGGTGGCGGTGCCCGACGAGGCAGCCGCCGGGATGGCCTTGGCTTTCCCATCGGCCGACGAGCCGTCCTCGCACCCTGCAAGGACGACGATGCCGGCGACAGCCGCGGAGACGATGCCGAGAGACTTCCGCACGATAAGTGCACTCCCCTTTCCCGAAATGGTTCGCACGACACAGCACGCGGCAAGCGTCGCCTGCACACGCAGCGGCCAGAGGACAACTGGCTTCGAGGCACTGAGGATGGACCTGGCGCCACGATTGCGTGTGCTCTGATGACGTCCCAGACATCACTGGCCACGAGCCCGGTTACATCCGGCGGCCGGGTTCACCCGCACGAGCGACCAACCAGCGCGGTGCCGCGCAGCCGAGCATCCTCACAGCGCAGGCCTTGGCCCGCTGGACCGGCGCCCTGGGGCTCACCGCTGCCCGCGGGGTCCGTCTACTTGGCGGCGGGCTCGTAGCTGACGGTCGTCTCAGGGCAGCGGGCGGCGATCTCGTTCAGCGCCGCCCGCTCGGCCCGGTCGACGGTCAGGCTCCAGCGCAGCTTCGTCGCCGTCCAGTCCGCGGCATAGGCGCAGTGCGCGGACTCGGCCGGCGGCAGCCAGTCCGCGGGGTCCTTGGCGCCCTTGGAGCGGTTGGTCTTCGCCGTCACCGCCACCAGCGACCGATCCGCATCCAGGTCGTTGGCGTAGGCCTCGCGCCGCTCGGCCGCCCACTCCCACGCCCCGGACGACCACGCCTCCTCCAGGGGAACCATGTGGTCCACGTCCAGCTTCGACGGATCCGTAACCGTGGCCCCGTGTCGGGTAGCCCCGTGTCCTCTCGGACGCCGGGGCCCCCTCAGAACCGGACGTGCGACTTTCATCGCATCCGGCTCAAGCAGGCCACTAGGACTGCGCATTCGTCACCTTCTCTGGATTGCGATGGTAGTCACGGGCGTGGTGCTGCCGATGACATTCGGCATGGATGAGTACGAGGTTGGTCGTGCTATTTGAGCCCCCACGGCTTCGGTAAACCAGGTGATGCCTGTGGATCGTCCGGGACTTGGCCTGGAACCAGTTGGCCCACTCCCGGACGGAATCCGGTTCATAACCGGCTCCGTCGATCAAGTCCTGCCCACATAGCGGGCACAGGCCCTTTTGTCGTGCTGCTAGGTAGACGTTCGCTCCGTCGACCTGCGGATGCACGCGCTTTCGGGTCCGGCTGGCCCAGTACTCTTCGAGGCTCGGGTCATCTTTGGACGCCGTTCCCTTGACAGGGGTATGCCTCGTGATGTTGGTCCAGGCGAACTTACACAGGTACTTCCCGGTCTCCTTGTCCCCGAAGATCCATCGATCCTTCCTCGTTGGGTAGAGGAACTGCCCCCAGTACTTGTCCATAATCCACTGCTTGGACTTTCTTGGATGACGCCTCACGGCCCACCTCCACATGCGCTTCCACACGTAGTTGTCCAGGGACGAGAAGATCTCCGAGGAGACCGCGCCCCTGTAGTAGGTGGACCAACCCTTGATCACCGGATTGAGGCGTTTAACAACCTCTTCGGTCGGGGCCTGGCACAGGGATCGTGCCGTTTCCCTTACCGTCTCGGTGATCCGCTCTACGGCTTCCTTGCTCGGCTTGATCAGCGTCTTTCCCGAGTACTTTCTGACGTTGAACCCCAGGAAATCGAATCCTTCGTCGAGGTGGACCACCTTGGTCTTTTCCTCGTTGAAGGTGAGTCCCTTCGGCCCGAGCCATTCAGTAAGCCTCTTCTTGACGTTCCACGCGTCCTCTTCCGTCCTGCAGAACACGACGAAATCGTCTGCGTACCTGATCGTGCGAGGCGACCGCAGGCGTTCATTGCGGCCAGCGTCAGGGCGACAGCCGGCTGCTTCTTCCATGCCGTGCAGGGCCACGTTAAGCAGCAGGGGGCTGATCACTCCACCTTGAGGCGTGCCCGCCTCCGTTGGGGCGAACCTCCCCCTGTCCATGACTCCTGCCTTGAGCCACCGCCGGATTGCCTCCCTGGCTGGGAAGTCTCCGATGGCCTCCAAGAGCCGATCATGGTTGATGCGGTCGAAGGCGCTCGCCAGATCGGCATCGAGCACCCATGCCCGCCTGGCTTGGCGGGATGAGGTGATCCGGAAGATCTGCTCGATCGCGTCGTGGCAGCTTCGTCCAGGCCTGAAGCCGTAGCTCCCTGCCTCGAAGCGCGCCTCCCATTCAGGTTCGAGTGCGTTCTTCACTCTCGCCTGTTGCACGCGGTCTCTGATGATAGGCACGGCGGCTTCATACTGCCCCTCCTGCTGTGATGGTTCGGGTCTTCGGGGTGAGGTGCCCGGATTCGGCGATGCGCCGCAGGCAGGCGGTCTCGGTCTCTTCGTCCCAGGGGACGCACCAGCGTCCGCTCGGAGTCTTGCGGGCGGCCAGATGGCNGGCACGGCGGCTTCATACTGCCCCTCCTGCTGTGATGGTTCGGGTCTTCGGGGTGAGGTGCCCGGATTCGGCGATGCGCCGCAGGCAGGCGGTCTCGGTCTCTTCGTCCCAGGGGACGCACCAGCGTCCGCTCGGAGTCTTGCGGGCGGCCAGATGGCCATGGGTGATCCAGTAGTAGACCGCGTCAGCCGCGACGCCCAGGCGGCGGGCCACCTCCTTGACCGCGATCTCCCCGTCCCGGAACGGGACCGTGAACGGGGAGGGGATCTTGTGGACGTGGCGGACCCAGCGCACCGCGGCCGCGTCGAACGGGCGGCCGGAGCCGGTGGTGATGCCGGCCGCCGCCAGTTCGCTCACGATCTCGGCGTCGCGAAGCTGCGGACCGAGCCGGCTGATCAGCGTGAGCGCCTCCGACGGGGTCCGCCGAGCCTCCGGCGCGGGCTTGGGCCGCGCCAGAGCGACCTCCTCGCTCGCCCCGGTGTGCCAGCGCAAGCCGACACGGGCTCGCCATCGGTCGGTCTCCGGCAGCAGCGTCACGTCCGAAACGAGCGTCCTGAGCAGGCGTTTTTTGTCCTTGTCCCGGGTGTCGGCTGCGTGCCAGAGGCGGGGCAGATCGGTGGCCAGAGCCAGCAGGCCGTCCCGTTCGGGCAGCGACGGGCGGGACTCCCGCGCCGTCGTGAGAGCCGCCTCGGCCTCGGCCAGGGCAGTGAGCCTGGCCTCCCACCGGCTCTCCAGCGTCTGGGCGACGAGCCGGTTTCCGGGATCGACTGCGGTGAAGGCACGCTCGGCGCGGTCCGCCTCGTAGCGGGCGCGTTCCACCGCCAGCACGGCGGCCCGGTGCGAGCGGGTGTGCCGGGCGGTGACCTCGTCCGCGGCGGCCAGCGCGACGGTGATCTGTTCACCGGTGAGCTGGGCCAGCAGTCGTGCGGCCACAGCATCATCGACGACGTCCGCCCTGATGGACCGGCAGGTCGGCGTGCCCTGGTGGTCCGCCTTGGATCCGGAGCACTCGTAGGCCGCCTGCCCGCTGCGGTGGNGGTGTGCCGGGCGGTGACCTCGTCCGCGGCGGCCAGCGCGACGGTGATCTGTTCACCGGTGAGCTGGGCCAGCAGTCGTGCGGCCACAGCATCATCGACGACGTCCGCCCTGATGGACCGGCAGGTCGGCGTGCCCTGGTGGTCCGCCTTGGATCCGGAGCACTCGTAGGCCGCCTGCCCGCTGCGGTGGTAGCGGGTGGTCATCGGGCGCCCGCACGAGCCGCAGCCGATGATGTGTCGGCGGTCACGTAATTCCCCACGATCTGCATGATCAGCGCCACGTAATTCCCCACCCGCGTGTTCACGATTCCCCACCGGGGCGCCGAACATCGACGGTGCCGCCGACCATGCTCGAACTGGCGTGATGTTCCCTGTTTCGGGTGGTTTGATCATTGATTGGTCATTCCTTGCGTATCGGCCGGG
>NZ_JARWBG010000087.1:0-29941 GCF_029846775.1 Streptomyces chengmaiensis | reverse complement strand
CCACCAGGCCGAGCCTGGCGCCCTCGGCCGCGAAGGCCAGCGCCGTGGACGCGCCGATCCCGCTGGCAGCCCCGGTGATGAGCACGCGCCGGCCGTCGAGTCCCAGGTTCATCGGACCGCCACCCGGGTGCTGATCAGGGAGACCGGTCCGGCCGATCGCACCGTCCAGGAGGTGCGGGGCGGGATCGCGAGCGACAGCCCGGGCCCGCCCTCGTGCCGCCCGCCGTTCACCTCGAACTCTGCGCTGCCATGCAGCAGGTGCAGCACCTGTGCGTGGCCGGCCTGCGCCTCCTCGGTGACAGTGTCACCACCCGGGAGGTCCAGCAAGGCGAAGGAGTGCCAGTCACCGGTGAAGTACGGGCGCAGGTCGACGGTCGCGCGGCGCACGCCGTCGGCGTCCGGCAAGATGGCCGGGACGTTCAGCCGGGCCGGTTCGGCCGCCCGTCCCTCGCCCGGGAACACCTCGATGACGAAGAAGTGCATCTCCTCGTCGGTGCGGTTGGCGATGGAGTGTGCCGCCCCGATCGGCGTTGTGATCAGGTCGCCGGGGCCGGCGTGCAGTTCGACGTCGTTCATTGCGACCACGGCCTGGCCACGGACGATGTAGTAGATCTCCTCGGTGCGCATGTGCACGTGCTCGCCGACGGAGGCGCCGGGGGTGAGGACCACGTACTCGACGCAGTTCCACTCGCCTTCCAGGTGCATGCCGTTCATCAGCATCTTCCACCGGCACACGCCCTCGCCGCCGACCTGGCGGTGGGTCGTTGCCAGACCACTGGTGTCATTGATGATCGGGCCGAACGGGGACCGCTCGCCGCGGACGATCGTCGCCATCACGCCACCTCGGCGGTGATGGACTCGATGCCGAGGCGGACGACGGCCTCGGGCACCTGGGTGATCTGGGCGCCGCCCGGGCGGTGCGGCTTGCCGAGTCCCTCCAGCAGGATGAGGTCGCGGGTGCCCTCGGTGCCCCTGACGTAGCCGCGCTTGTTGTCGAGCGAGATGGTGCGCAGCACCCCCTCCAGGGTCACCCCCGCGGGCAGCACGGTGGGCGCGCCGTTGAGGACCAGCAGCTCGCGGTGCGCGGCCTCCTCCTGGGCGGTCAGCAGGCCCAGCTCCGTTGCGATCCGGGCGGCCGCGAGCATGCCCAGGCCGATGGCGTAGCCGTGGCGCAGCTCGCCGCCGGTGAGCAACTCGGCCGCGTGGCCGATGGTGTGGCCGTACTCCAGGACGAGGGCGTCGCCGCGCTCGTGCAGGTCGTCGCGCATCACGGCGGACTTCGCGTCCACGCACAGGTCGATGAACCAGGCGAAGTCCTCCGGGGTGTACTGGGCATCGGCGCGCAGCCGGGCGGCGACCTCCTCGTACCGGTCCGGCACGATGCCCAGCACGTTCTTGATCATTTCGCAGAGCGCCGAGCGGATCTCGTCCGCGGGCAGTGTGCGCAGGAAGTCCAGGTGGTTCCACACGAAGACCGGGGCGTGGAAAGTGCCCAGGTGGTTCTTGCCGACGCTGGAGTTGACCGCCTGCTTCAGGGAGAGCACCGAGTCGGACATGGCCAGCAGCGTGGTCGGGATGTGCACGAGGCGCAGGCCCCGGAAGACCAGGGCGCTGAGCAGGCCCGCCATGTTGCCGACCAGGCCGCCGCCCAGGGCGATGATGACGGAGCGCCGGGTGACCCCGGTCGGGATCAGCTGCTCGGCGAGGGAGTTGACCACGTCGAGGCTCTTGGCCTTCTCGTCGGCCAAGACGGGCAGCACCGTGGTGGGCGCGACCTCGCCGGCGCACCGGGCGATCTCGTCGATCTGCTCCTCGGACAGGCCGGAGTCGGCGACGATCACGAATCGGTCGGCGTCGAGGCCCTCCAGTCTGCGCGTCAGGGCGCTCAGTGACGTCGGACCGTGTCCGACGGAAAACCCGTAGCGCACGCCGCCGAAGCGGATTTCGCGCTCGCTCACGGTCATAACTTCGGCCAACAGAGACACAACTTCCCCATTCACTGGTTCGAACTTGCGTTGGGCGGCTGAGCAACTCGCTCCGGGTGCGGCCGCGGCCAGTCGTCGCCGGATGGCACGCCATCTCCCGGCTGGTGGCGCTGACCGTAACAACGCCTGGCAACGCTTGGCAAGGCAATGCCAACACCCAACCATCCCGCCGACGCACCCAAGCTCGACTTTCACACCGCTCCAGTCTTGACTGTGCGCGCATGCACTCATCTATGCAGGCAGAGGCGTTTGACAACGCTGGGCATCAACCACTTGCCAGGACTTGGCAACCATGGCAATGTTCCGCTCCGGACGGGGGATCGCACCGCCTGATGAGCCACACGGCAGGAGGTACTTAGGGTGACTGAGCAATGGGGTCGCATCGTCATCGACGTCGATCGCGACACGGACATCGACGGAGCGGATCTGGTCAGGCGCTTGGTCGACGGCACGGTGGCCGTGGTGGTGCTGCGCAACCTGCTGCCGGAGTCCCTGTTCGACGCGAACAGGGAGCGGCTGGCGCCGGTCTTCGGCCAGGCGTCGACCACGCGGTACAGCAACGGCAGCCTCACCACCATCGGCCCGTACCTGGCCAAGCATCTGCACGAGCCGGATGCCTACTTCGCCGAGGCGCAGAAGGCCAACGAGTTCACCGAGTCCATCGGCGTCGACCTCGGCGCACGGACCCGTCAGCGGCTGGCCGAAGTACTGGGCCTGAAGCGGTTCGACACCGCGTTCGAGGCCGACGGCCGTAGCTACTCCCAGCAGAACGTACGGATCTACGCGGACAACATCCGCACCCCCCTGCACAACGACAACATCATGCGCGACGCCGCCGGCACCGGACTGGCCCTGGCCGAACTGCGCCACCAGCTCAGCTGCGTGGTGTGCATCCAGGAGTGCGAAGACGGCGGCGAGCTGCGCATCCACCGCAAGCGGTGGTCCGAGGAGGACAACGAGTACAAGATCGTCGGCGGCCTCGGCTACGACGAGGCGGTGACGGGCGACGCTCCGGCGCACGAGTTCAAGCCGCGGGCCGGGGACGTCTACCTGCTCAACCCCACGTACTACCACTCCATCGAGCAGGTCACCGGCTCCGACCGGATCACCATGGGCTTCTTCTTCGGCTTCTACGACGACGAGCTCGCCGAAGCCGTCTCGTGGATCTGAGCTCCGGAGGACGGGACATGAGCGAGAACATCCTGGTCATCGGATCCGGAGACCAGCACTTCCGCGAGTACGCGCTGCGCGGTCTGGCCGGGCGCCACCGCGTCCTGCTGATCGCCCAGGCTCCCCTGGCCTGGCAGTCGCGGTACGTGGCCGACCACCGTGAGGTCGAGCTGAAGGACCGGGCGCAGGTACTGGCCGCGGCCAAGGAGCTCGCCGCGCTCCACGACGTGGCCGGCGTCCTCACCTGGGACGAGATGCAGGTCCGGGTGGCCGCGGAGGTCGGCGCCGAACTCGGCGTGGCCACCATGCCGGTCGAGGCGGCGCGGGCCTGCCGCGACAAGGCCCGCCAGCGCGAGCGCTTCCAGGCGACGGGAGTCGCCTCGGCCCGCCACCTCCTCGTGGGCTCCGTGGCCGAGGCAGTGACCGCGGCCGACACCATCGGCTACCCCGTGGTGCTCAAGCCCCGGGGCCAGGCCGCGAGCATCGCGGTGCGGATCGTGCGCTCCGAGGCCGAGCTGCGGGAGACGTTCGCCCTCGTCCGCGACGCGGAGAACCCGTCCATCGAGGACCGCCTGGTCCTCGTGGAGGAGTTCCTGGCCGGCCCGGAAATCGCCGTGGACAGCTGGGTGCTCGACGGCAGGGTCGTGCCCTTCTCAATCTCCGCCAAGCGCACCGACTACCCGCCGTACTTCGAAGAAGTGGCGCACGTCGTCGGCAAGGTCCTCGACGCCAAAACCGAGGCGGCGGTCCGCGAGGTGGTGATCGCAGCGAACGAGGCCCTCGGCATCGACCGCGCCGTCACCCACACCGAGCTCATGCTCACCGCCGACGGGCCCAAGGTCGTCGAGGTCAACGGCCGCCTCGGCGGCGACCTCATCCCGCACCTCGCCGAGATCGCGGTTCCCGGCCTGTCGATCGGCGGCGTCCTCGGCGCCGTCGCCACCGGCCGCGCACCCGAGCCGATGCCGGAGCCGGACCGACTGGTCGGCATCCGCTTCCTCTATCCCGCGTCGGACCTGGCGTTCCACGACATCGAGGTCCCGGCCGGACTCACCGACGAGCCGTGGGTGCACGAGGTGCGGCGGGTCAGCGAACCGGGCACCGAACTGCGCCTGCCGCCGAGGCAGTTCCTCGGCCGCGCGGGCTTCGTGATCGCGACCGGAGACACCGTCTCCGACGTGGACGAGCGACTGCTGGCGCTGGCGAACAAGGTCTCGCTCGCCGGCACCCCCCTCGTCGACCAGAAGAACCAATGACAACGCACGACGATTCCATTGACAGGGGCAGGCAGATGGCGAAGGCGGTCATTTTCGGCGAGTACAAACTCGCCCGGATCCTTCCGGGGCTGCGAGCACGCGGCATCACGGACGTAGTGGTGTACTCCGCGGTGGACTTCGACGGCTTCGACGTTGAAGTCAGGCGCCTCGGCCTCGACTGGACCGCCGCAGACGTCCTGGAGGTCCTGGCTGAGGAGCAGGCGGACGTGGCGATCGCCAATCCGTACGCCCACGGTCAGGAACAGCTCCCCCTCGCGTACGGCGAGGCCGTGGCCAAGTGGGACGGCCACTTCCTGGCTCATCCGGCCGCGTTCGCCGAGGTCGCCTGCGACAAGGTGGCCCTACACGAGACGGCGGTCGCGCGCGGCTGGCCGGTGCCCGAGGGGGCCGTGTGCACCGACGCCGGTCAGCTCCGCGCGGCCGTGGAGCGGCTGGGCTTCCCTGTCGTACTGAAGGAAGCCCTGTCGCAGGCGGGCGACGGCCGCTTCTTCGTGGAGTCGGCGGCCGACCTGGACGCGGTGCTGGTCGGCGAGCCGAGGCTGCCGGTGATCGTGCAGCGCTTCCAGCAGGGCTTCGAGTGCGGGGTCGAGGTGATCAGCTCCGGCGGCTCGCACGTGCGCTGGCCGGTCGCCTCCCTGGGCAGCCTGGACACCGGACTGGACCCCTCCTTCCGGGCCCGGGCCATGCCCTTCGCGCTGCCCGAGCGCGCCGCCGCCTCCCTGGACCGGCTGATCCGCGACATCGAGCAGAACCTGGTCCCGTACGGACCGTGGCAGATCGACTTCGCGGTGGTCGACGGGGACCTGTGCCTGCTGGAGATCAACGCCCGGCTGGGCGGCCTGTCCGACCTGGACTCCGTCGCCACCGGCACCGATCCGCACTCGGTCTTCGTCGCAGTCGCCGCGGGCGAGGACCTCCCCGAGGTCACGCAGCGCCTGGTCGCGATCGAGCTGCCGTCCACCGAGGTCCCCGGCAACCCGCTGCCGGCGGAGCCCGAGGGCAGCGACCTCATGATGGTCACCGCCCGCACGCCCACCAACCGGTGCTTCGCCGACACCGACCACATGCAGGTCATCGTCACCGTCGCCGATGCCGAGGCCACCAAGAAGTGGATCACCGAGCTGCACGGCGCCGGCCTGCTGCGGTGCCCGACGGACAGTGCCTTCGCCCAGTTGGACAAGGCTCTGTCCACGTTCGAGGAGGACCGGCGGTGAGGGTACTGATCGCGGGACTGGGCGAGAAGAAGGAGTTCGGACTGCGCTCCCTGCGCGACGCCGGACACTTCGTCGGGGTCATCGACCTCGCCCACCGCATCCCCGTCAGCCTGGTGGACTGGTGGCGGGCCGGCGACCGGTTCTCCGTCGAGTCGATGCTGACCGCCGCCCGCTCCGCCGACTTCGCGTGGGACGCCGTCCTGTGCTGGGAAGAGCTATCCACCGACCTCGCCCGCGAGGTCGCCGCACAGCTCGGCGTACCGGCCACCCGCATGCCCGCCGGCCACTTCCGGGACAAGGGAGTCATGCACGCCCGCCTGCGGGAACTCAGCCTTCCGACCCCGCAGCTCGGCGTAGCAAAGGACCTTGCCGAATGCGAGCGGCTGATCGGCGGCCGGTACCCGGCCGTCGTCAAGCCCACCGACTACGGCGGCAGCGGCGGCGTCAAGATCGTGCCCGGCCCGGACGACCTGCCGGAGGCCTTCGCCTTCGCGATGGGCGCCGCGCGCACCGGCCGGGTGGCGGTCGACCGCTACGTGTCCGGCACCGAGTACAGCGTCGAAGCGGTCACCTGGGACCCGGGAAAGACCGAGATCATCTCGGTCACCGAGAAGCACCTGAGCAGGCCGCCGTACTTCGCGGAGGTGGGCCACGTGTCGCCGGCCGTGCTGCCCGACGCAGACCGCGAGCAGCTGGAGCGGGAGACCTTCCGCGTGCTCGACGCCCTCGGCATGGAAGCCGGCGTATCCCACGCCGAGTTCCGGATGACGGCGGACGGCCCGGTGCTGATGGAGGTCGCCGGACGGCCCGCGGGCGACCAGATCCCGCAGCTGGTGGCCCTGGCAACCGGATGGAACCTCTACCTCGCGGAACTCGGCGCAGCCGTCGGCATCCCTGTGTCCCCGAAGGCACCCTCGGTGGAGCGCGCCGCCATCAGGTTCTTCAACGGTGACGGCGAGACGCCCTTCCGGCACCCGGTGACCCTGGACGAAACGATCGTGCCGCCGTTCTCCGAGGTACTGCACGAAATCTGCTACTTCGAGCCCGAGGGTGCGGTCACCGACGCCCCGCGCGGCATCGGAGGGCGCAACGGGCACGCGGTACTGGCCGGCTCGCATGAGCAGGTCGCCGAAGCCTTGCACCTCTTGGACAACGGCGTCCCGGTCTACCAGGGCGACGACTAGCCGAGCCTTCGGCCGGCGCCGCCCGCAGCGGCGGAGCCGGCCCGGGCAAGCAGGGGAGAAGAAGTACGTGCTGAACATGGAAACCGCGCCGAGAACGGCACCCCCGCCCCGCCGGGGCCTGTGGCGCAACTACGACTTCCTGAAGCTCTGGTCCGGCGAGACCGTGGCCCAGATCGGAGCGCAGGTCACCCAACTCGCCCTGCCCCTGCTGGTCCTCGGGGTGCTGGACGCCGGCGCCTCTGAGGTCGGCCTGGTGACCGGCATGCAGCTGCTGCCGGCCCTGTGCGTGACCCCGCTGGCCGGTCTGCTGATCGACACGTGGGACCGCCGCCGGATCCTCCTGAGCGTCAACCTCGGGCGCGCCCTCGCCCTGGCCGTGGTTCCGGTGCTGTACTTCGCCGACGCCCTGTCCATCCCAGCGCTGTGCGCCATCGCCTTCGTGGTGGGCGCCTGCACCGCGGTGTTCGAGGTCGCCTACATTGCGTACCTGCCGGTCATCGTGCGGCAGGACGACCTGGTCGAGGCCAACAGCAAACTGCAGGCCTCGTACTCGGTGTCGCAAATCGGCGGCCCCGGCCTCGGCGGCCTGCTGACCAAGTCCCTCGGCGCCTGGTTTGCCATCCTCGCCAACGTCGCATCGTACCTGGCCGCCTTCGTCGTCCTGTACCTCATCCGCCACCGCGAGCCCGCGCGCACGGGGAACACCGCGGCGAACCGGCCCAGGTTCAGCGACATCTTCACCAGCTTCGGCCTGCTCTGGCGCCACCGGGTGTTGCGCGTCCTCACCTTCCAGGCGGGCTGGTTCAACTTCTGCGAGCAGGCCGTCATGACCCTGTTCCTGGTGTATGCGGTGAAGGAACTGCACATGGACGCCGGCGGGGTCGGCACCGTCCTGGCCCTGGGCGCCCTCGGCTCCCTGCTCGGCGCGATGGCCGCCAAACCGCTCGGTGACCGCCTCGGCTTCTCGTCCACCCTGGTCGTGTCGATGGGCGTGGCGTCCAGTGCCCCACTGCTGCTGGTCCTGACCGGCGGCTCCGACTGGTCCAGCTTCCTGCTCGCCGTCCTGGCCTTCGGCATCTACGGCTTCGGCCTGACGATCTACAACGTCCACGTCGTCGCCTTCCGGCAGTCGGTCATCCCGCTCGATGTGATCGGCCGAGCAACCGCCGCCTACCGGATGCTCACCTACGGCCCCTTCCCCCTCGGCGCGCTGATCAGCGGCGTCCTGGGCGAACGGATCGGCCTGTGGAACGCGATCTCGACCATTGCGGTGATCTCCGTCATCGGATGGCTGGCCTTCGCCCTCGTCGGAAGGAAGTCCCTGGGCTCGGCGGAGCACACCGAACAGACGAGCTGACAAGACATCTCTGGCATCAACCACCAACTGGGAGGCTTCACATGACCGTCAACACCGACCGCTACCCGCTGTGGGAATCGCTCGTCCAGCCCAGCCGCTACGGGCGGCCCGAGGTCCACGGGATCGGCTGCGAAGGCAACCGGGTCCACTTCGCCGACGGCACTTCCGCCCTCGACGTGATGAGCGGCCTGTGGAACGCCAACCTCGGCTACGGCAACAAGGCCGTCACCGAGGCCATCACGGACTGCCTGAACACCGCGTCCTACCTGCCCCTCTTCCGCGGCGGCCACCACCTCGCCGAGCAGGCCGCCCGCGCGCTGCTGGGCGTCAGCGGCCCCGACCACTTCGGCCGCATCCTGTTCTCCACCTCCGGTGGCGCCGCCAACGACGTGATGATGAAGCTGGTCCGCCACTACCAGGCGCTGCGCGGCGAAGCCAACCGCGACGTGGTCGTCGGCCTCAGGAACAGCTGGCACGGCCTGACCTACGGCAGCTTCGCCCTGACGGGCCAGCCGCTGGGGCAAGACGTCTACCGCATCGACCGCAGCAAGGTCCGTCACGTCAGTCACGAGGACGTCACGGAACTGGTCGAGCTGCTGGCCAGGGAAGGTGACAAGATCGCCGCCGTCATCCTGGAACCGGTCCTCGGCACCGGTGCCCACCCGGTCTCCGACGAGTTGCTGGGCGCCATCGAAGACCTCCGCGCGCAGTACGGGTTCCTCGTGGTCGCCGACGAGGTCGCCACCGGCTTCGGCCGTACCGGCAGCTACTTCGCCTCCCAGAACTGGCCCTTCAAGCCCGATGTGATGATCACGTCCAAGGGCCTCACCAACGGCACGTGCGCCGCCTCCGCCATCGTCGTCTCCCACGACGTATGCGAGATGTTCGAGCGCACCGACGCCGTCCTGTTCCACGGTGAGACCCAGGCCGGCTCGCCCACCAGCTGCGCCGCCATCATCGCCACCATCGCGGAAATGGAACGCCTCGACGCGGTCGCCCTGGCGCAGAAGCTCACCCTGAAGCTCGATGCCCTCCTGGAGGAGATCTCCTCCCACCCGCTGGTCGTCGAAACCCGAGGCCTCGGCTGCTTCCGCGGCATCCAGCTGTCCGTACCCTCCGACGTCCTCACCGCGGCGTGCCGCCGCCGCGGCCTGATCGTCCAGCCGGGTACCGACTTCATCATGCTCGTCCCGTCGCTGACCTACACCGCCGATGAGTTCGAGGAGCTCGCCAGCGGCCTGCGCGCCGCCCTCGACGAGATCTGAGAACCGCCCGCTCGCGGTACGAAACGCCTGGAGGCTCCACACCGGTAGCGGTGTGGAGCCTCCACAGGCGTTCGTGGCCATGTGGCACGTCGGCCGTGTCGACGGGGCGCCGACACGGCGGAACCGGGTGTCAGCCGGCTGCGGTGTGCTCCAGGGTCTCGGCCAGGACCTGCCAGATCTCAGCGGCCAGGTCGAGGTTCGCGGCGCGTCGGGCGTCCTCGCCCAACTGCTTGAGCTGGGCGAGCCCTTCCTTCCGGCGGCCCTCCACGATCAGCAGCCTGCTGTCCAGGGTCTGCAGCCGGATCCGGTCACGGTAGTTGAGCATCAGCTTGTCGACGTCGAGCTGGGAGTAGGCCGCCCGGGCTTCGGCGTACCGGCCCTCCTCGAACGCGAGGTGGACCTGCAGCACCAGGATCTCCTGCTGCTGGACCGGCGTACCGACCAGGGCGAACGCCGCCTGCGCCTCCTTCAGGTAGGCGCGCGCGGACTCGGTGGACGGCGGGCTGCCCTGCAGGTGCAGGGAGGCCGCGGCCAGCCGCAGCCGTGCCCACAGCACCGGGGCGACGCGGCTGTCCAGGATGGCCATGGCCTGCTGCAGGAACGCGCGCGCGGCGGCATCGTCACCCTGGCGCGAGCAGACCGTGGCGGCCGACCAGAGCGCTTCGGCGCGCAGGGTCTCCGCCGCCTCCGCCACCAGCTCGACCAACTCTTCGGCATGCGCCCGCGCGTCGGGCAGCCGACCCGCCTCCGCCTCGACGGAGACGAGGGCCAGCAGCGCGTTCGCCTCGTCGGACACGGGCAGGCCGACCTGCTTGGCAACCTGGTGAGCGCTGACGGCGAAGTCGAGGGCGCGGGTGATGTCACCCGCGGCCCGCAGGCAGCGGGCGAGCCGGCTCTTGGACCTGCACTGCAGTGCGGGCAGTTCGAGGTCGTCGGCGATGCCGGTCAGCTCTTCGAGACAGGCCAGCTGCTGGGCGTGGTCGCCGCGCTCGTGCCAGTACCGCTCGATCAGCCACAGCGCCTGCCAGCGCAGCAGCGGGTCCTCATCCCGGCAGGTGGCGAAGACATCGATGAGGTCCTCGGTTGCCTCGCTGCTGTCCGCGGAGGCGGCAAGGCTCAGTGCCTGAGTGAGCGAACTGCTGCTCGGCTGGATGAAAAACGCCGAACGGTCGACGTCCAGCCGCTTGGCAAGATAGGCGATCACCCGTTCCGTGGGGTTCCGGGCACCTGATTCCAGACGCGACAGGTACCCCGTCGAGATTTCGTCGCCAGCCAGTGCGGCTTGGGAGAGTCCTTGCTGTTGCCTCAACACCTTGAGGCGGAGCCCGAAGGACGACTCTGTTGCCATGTGAGTCCTACATTCAAGTCTTCGGATGCGGCCAGCCCCCGTCCGGTCACTTTAGACGCCTGCAGGCGGATTGGCAAACTTACTGCCTGACGTTCTGCCACAACTTTGCGATGAGCGTCGAATATCGATTGACCACGTTGGCAACTTTTGGCAAGCTCAACTGGCAGAAGGGGCCGCTAGCCCCGGATCGATGGCGCTGCGGGGTGTCGACCTCTTGCCCATCTGAACCTTCTCCTCTCACCTCTTTCCGCCCTCAGCCTGTCTGGAGCTGCCATGAGCATGCGTCCCCTTGCCGCATCCGTAGCGATCTTGATTTCCACCTTCGCCATCACCGTCGCCGTCGCGGACAAGGCGCCCATCGACTGGCCGACACCCGGGACCACGGCCGTCGCCGCCCCCTCGACCAAGGCAATCGACTGGCCGACGCCCGCCCCCGCGATCGTCACCGCACGCTCGAACAATGCGATCGACTGGCCTTGACTCCCACATCAAGCTCGGAATGCTCCGGATAAACCACAAGAACCACCGCGACAGACTCGACCCCGACCAACGCCGCCCTTGTTGACCTCGGATACACCTGGGCAGCGGCATGACACCACCGAACAAGGTTGCGGCCCCATGCAACGTTTGCGACCGAGCACGGGGCCGCCAAGCCCTGCTGTCCTGTCCGAGCCGGCACTCAAACCGTACGAAGACTCGCTGGCCGCAGCGGGTCTGTCCAGTCAACGGCCCTGTCTCACATTCGGTGGTGACGGATGGTGATGGTGGTGATCGGTAGACACGCCGGGCGCCGAATCGCAGGTACTTCCCTTGGAGCAGTCGTTCCTGGAGCCGACCGGCTCGTGTAGCGGCCGCCGTCGTGAACTCGGCGTGCTGGAGCAGTNCCTCACCACAGCGCCGTCGCGTGAGTGAAGGCCGAGGTCGGAGCGCTAACTGCACGCTCTGCAACCGACAGCGACCAGTGCTCACGATCCGTTACCACCGAATGTGAGACAGGGCTGTTGATTAGACACTCCCGTCTCCGTGGGTCCCGTGGGGAGTGAGTAGTAGTGCTTGGTCAGGTCGTCTTTGGTGGTGCGTGTCCTTCGGGTTGTGTGTCGCGTTGAGGGTGTGTGACTCCGGACGAAATGGCTGCGGTGCGTGATGAGTTGGTGGCGTTTGCTGCGGAGGTGTTCGAGCCGTTTGCGCGCAAGGACCAGCGCCGGTGGGGGCAGGTCTACCTGCGGGGACTGCTGACCGACGGCAAGCGCAAGTCGGTCGAGCCGATGGCCGCTCGCCTCGGGGAGGACGGGAACCGGCAGGCTCTGGCCCACTTCATCACCACCAGCCCGTGGGATCCGGCCCACATCCGGGCCAGCCTGGCCTGGAGGATGGAGACGGCGATCCGCCCGACCGCGCTGGTCTTCGACGACACCGGCTTTTTGAAGGACGGCACTGCCTCGGCGTGTGTGTCGCGGCAGTACACCGGCACCGCGGGCAAGGTCACCAACTGCCAGGTGGGCGTCTCGCTGCACCTGGCCTCTGATCATGCCTCGGCAGCGGTCAACTGGCGGTTGTTCCTGCCCCGGACCTGGGACCCCGCCTCGCCGGAAGCTGACCCGGGCAAGATCGCCCGTCGTGTCACTTGCGGCATCCCGGAGGATGCCGGGCACGTGGAAAAGTGGCAGCTCGCCCTGGACATGGCCGATGAGACTCGTTCCTGGGGGATCGATGTGCCGCTGGCCATCGCGGATGCCGGATACGGCGACGCCGCGGCCTTCCGTCTCGGCCTGAACGCACGGGGCATGCGCTACGTGGTGGGCATCTCCACCACCCTGTCGGCCCAGCCCGAAGACGCGGTTCCGGTGGCCGAGCCGCACTCCGGGACCGGACGGCCACCGGTGCCGAAGTACCCCGAGCCTCCGCGTTCGGTGAAAGAGCTGGTCATCGCGGCGGGCCTCTGTCGCGGCTCGTTCAATCTGATCGGTGTCCGGGGTGTTGAGCTGGTCTGATCAGTTGGCTGGTTGAGGTTGGCGGTGTGGTCTGTGTTGGCGAGGGGCTTGACGGTGCTTGCGGGCTGGGGTTGTGCGGGGTCTGTGAGCTGTGGGTTTCCTGCTTCGGGGTGGCCGTAGGTCCGTTGGGCGGTTCTATTGGTTGGCCGGTCAGTTTCGTTGGGCGGCTGTTGTAGCTGATCAGGGGTGTGGATTCGTGGATGCCGAGGGTGGTCAGGAGGTGTTGCTGGTGGGGGTGGAGCTGGTTCCAGGCGTGCTGCTGGGTGCGGATCCATTTCGTGGTCGTGCCGGGGAAGGCGTGGCCGGCGGTGTGGTGGGTGTGGGCTTGGTGATAGCTGTGGTTCCAGGAGGCCCGCCAGGGTGGGTTCCACCACGGGCCGAGTGCGGTGAGCTGTGTGTCGTGGGGCCAGGGCCGGCCGGTGCGGCGTAGGTGGGCGATGGCGCGTTTGCGCTGCTCGTACAGCCACCAGCCCAGGGGGAATCCGTCGTGTTCGGTGGTGTAGTGGGCGGTGCCGAGTCCGCCGTGAGTGTGTGCGTAGGAGCGGGCGTAGGGTAGGCCGCCGTCGATGGATGACGAGACGGTTGTGGGGCGCGACCGGCTGGCGCCGGTTCTGCGGCGCGTGCGTGTTTCCTGCTGGGGGCGGGCGGCGTGTGCGTCCTGGGGTGTTATGCCGAGGCCGGTCAGGAGTTCCTGTTGGCCCGCGTGGAGGTCGTCATAGTTGATGCACTGGGTGAGCAGCCATCTGGTGGCGGCTGGAGGGAGTCCGGGGAAGCCTGCGGCCGCGTTCAGAGCGTGGCCGTGGATCTCGTTTCTGACGGCATGGTAGGTGATTTGCCATGGTAGGCCCCAGGATGGGTTCCACCATGAGTCAAGGACGTCGAGGGCCTCGGCACGACGGTGTCGTCGCCCAGTTTTTCTGAGCGGTTGCTGTGGCTGCGAGCTGGGGTTTCTCAGTTCCTGTGGGTGATGTTCGCGATGCCCTGGGGGCTCGCGGGGTGTGGAGCTGGGCGGGGTGGTGTTTGTCTGACCTGCGCATACGCGGGTGTGCGCAGGTTGATCGAGCGTTGTGCAGTTTCAGTGATCTGCTACTTGGCGAGGCCGATCAGGTGGTGTCGGGGTTGGTCAGTTCGTCGTGGGTGAGGGTGACGCGGGTGGCTTTGCCGGCTTTGCTGGCGGTGGTGGTGGGTGGCAGGACTCGGACGTGGATGAAGTAGACGCGGACGCCGGTGAGTTCGGTGTACGGGGGCCAGGCGTCGGGGGTGCCATCGGTGGGCAGGTCGAGGAGCTTGTCGGTGATGTTGTAGATGACGAGGTAGGCGGTGTGCTGGCCGTAGTCGTGGGCGTACTTGAGGATCTGGTGCACGCCTTTGACGAGGTAGCTCTTGCCGCGGCTGCTCCCGTCGAAGATCTTGCCGTCGCACACCAGGGGGTCGCGGCCGTCGAGTTCTCCGACGAGGTCTGCTTCGCCGGAGGCTGAGCGGGGCTTGGCGTGGGTGATGTGGTTGCCTTCGAGGAAGAGGAAGCGCTGCAGGTCGAGGTTGTAGACCTCTTCACCGTTGGGCCGGTCAGCTTCGAAGCGGGCGTAGAGCTCTTCGCGGTCGAACCATTCGATGCGGGTGCGGTAGCGCTCGAGGGTGTGCAGGATGCTGCTCTCGGCGCCGACGCGTTCGCTGAGGAAATCGAAGAAGGGCTGGAGGATGTCCTCGGCGAACTCTCGCCAGCTGTCTTGGATGTTTCTCTTGTTGCTGTAGCCGCTTGCGATGCGCCAGCCGGAAGAGGGGTTTGTTGCCTCGCCTTGGGCGATGTCCTGCATGAGTCGCCAGATGAGGGTGGCGCGTCCTTCTTCGGTCTGGCTGCACCAGATGAACTGCAGGTCGCCGTCCATGCCGGCGCGGAAGCGCTCGTAGTCGAGATCTTGTTCGGCCTGGGCGGCTTCTTCGAGGAGGCCTCGCAGGGCTGGTTGGCTCTTGATCCAGGTGACGGCGAGGTGGACTTCGTGGCCGGCGCTGGAGAAGGGGGCGGTCATGAGTTTGCGGAGGCGTTCGCGTACGGAGACTTGGAGGCGCTGTTGGTACTTCACCGGAAGAGGCCTTTCAGAGCTTGTGTGATCTGCTGCTGGACGGCGTCGCCGGCGTTCTGGGCGCTGCCGGTCTCGTCGACCAGCCAGATCTGGGTGTAGCAGCAGGGGCAGGTCACGGCGGTCTGGGCCACGACCTCCGAGTAGCGGACCCACATCAGGTAGCCGCAGGCGGGGCAGGCCGTTTCGAGGTCCGCGCTGAGGAACTGTGTCGCGAGGGATTCGCCCATGGCGGGATTGTTCCGTATGGGTCTGACAGTGGCGGTGTTGTCGGTCCTATCCGGGGTGGATGTCGATGGCGGAGAGAAGCTCCTGCTGGGTGGGGTGGAGGGCGTTCCAGCGGGTGCGTTGCTGCTCGGCCCATCGCTGGAGGGTGGGGGAGTGGTCCTGGCCGGCGTAGTGGTGCAACTTGGCTTGCTGGTAGGCGCGTTGCCATGTGTGGGGCCAAGGCGGGCACCACCAGGGGTCGAGGTTGTCAAGGGCGTGAGCGGTGGTGGGGGAGAGGCGGCCTTGCCGGGCGGCGCGGCGTTTTTGTGTCAGCCAGTCGCCCAGCGCGAAGTCGTCGTGGCGGGTGTCTTTGCTGCAGGCGAGGTGGCCGTTCAGGGTGGCGTAGGTGCGGGCGTGGGCGAGTCCGGGGCTTGTGGGGTAGACGCGGATGGTCCGGCGGCGGCCGGTGGGGGTGATGCCCAGGTCGGTCAGGAGCTGTTGCTGTTGGGGGCGTAGATGTGTCCAGGCGGTGTGTTGTGCTCTGATCCAGCTTCTTACGTCGGCCGGGACACCGTGGGGGCGGCTTTGTGTGGTGCGGGCGCGGGTGTAGGCGCGTTGCCAAGCCAGGTCCCAGGGTGGGTTCCACCACGGGTCGATCGCGGTGAGGGCCTGGTGGCGGGCGTTGGGGGTGGTCTCGCGTCGGGCTTGTTGGCGTTGGTCGTTGAGCCAGCGTCCGAGGGGGAAGCCGTCGTGGACGGTGGAGTAAGCCACGGCCAGGGTGTGGTGGGCGGCGGCGTAGGCGCGGGCGTGCGCGAGCGCGGTTTCGGCGTACGGGGTAAGGGGCCGGGTGTGGGCAGCTTCGCGGGTGAGGCCGATGCCGGCGAGGAGTCGCTGCTGGCCAGGATGGAGGTCGTCGTAGTGGTTGCACTGCTGGCGTAGCCAGGTGCGCTGGGCGGGGGCGAAGCTGCGGAAGTGGTGGTCGGCGTCGAGCCGGTGGCCGGCTTCGACCTGGTCGTGGATGTGCTGCCAGGTGCGCTGCCACGCCAGGGTCCAGGGCGGGCACCACCAGGGATCGATCCTGGCCAGCGCTTTCGCCGCGGCAGACAGAAGGGCGCCCCGGTGGGCGTCGGTACGGGCGTGCTGGCGTTGCCGGCGCAGCCACCGCCCGAGCTGGAATCCGTCGTGGACGGTGTCGATCGCGGCGGCGAGGGTTCGGTGCGTCGCGTGGTAGGAGTGCGCGTAGCCGAGACCGACGGCGAAGTCGGCCTCGCGCTCGGCGGGCCGTGCGGCGGCGCCGCGGGCCCGGTCCGCGGTCAGCCCGATGTGGGCGAGGAGGTCCTGCTGGTCGGGCTGGAGGGTGTCGTACTGGGCGCACTGGGTGGTCAGCCACGTGGCCAGCGCGCTGCTGGTGCCGGCGAACCCGGCCGCGGCGTCCAGGACGTGACCGTCTTGGACGTGGGTGCGTGCCTGGTGCCAGGAGCGCTGCCATTCCAGCGTCCAGGGAGGGTTCCACCAGGGGTCGATCGCCGACAGCGCCAGCGCCCGGGGCGAGGGGGTGCCGTGGCGGTTCTGGTAGGCGCGGTCTTTGCTGCGCTGGTTGGCCAGCCACTGTCCCAACTTCAGTCCGTCCTGGACGGTGTCGGTGGTTGCGGTCACCAGCGTGCCGTGGGTGTCGGCGAAGGCGCGGGCGCAGGCGAGGGCGCGCTGGAAGTGGGTGGCCATGTGCTTGCGGCGGGGCCGGGCCGCCTGTACGGCCTCGGGGGTGAGGCCGATGTCGGCCAGGAGGCGCTGTTGTGCGGGGTGCAGGTCGTCGTAGCCGGTGCACTGGTTGTAGAGCCATTCGCCCAGGCCGAAGCTGGTGGTGGCGAAGCCGTGTTCGGGTCGCAGGGGCCCGTGGGCGCGGGTGTGGTCGCGGGCCTGGTAGTAGAAGCGCTGCCACATCACTGTCCACGGCGGCCGCCACCACGGATCCAGTGCCTCGAGCGCGGCGACGTGTTCGGGCGGCATCGCAGGGAATTTCCGGTGATTCGACAGCCACCGGCCCAGGGCGAAGCCGTTGAAGCGGCTGTGGATCGGGGCGGCGAGGTGGCCGTGGACGGCGGCGTAGGCGCGGGCGTGCGCCAGACCGGTGGTGAACGCTTGATCCGACCTGTGCCGAAGTCCCAGGTGAAGCCGCGCCCTGCCCTCTGCCTCCTCCAACTTGTGGGCAGCGTCACGGTAAGCCTGTAGTTCGCGGGCGATGGGGCGGGGCCGGTGCGCCATGTGCAGTGTCCACAGCCGGTCCGCGCCGCCCTCGTCCGCGTTGTCCCGTACGCAGTGCTGCACCCAGAGCAGCAAAGGACCGGCCGAGGTCGAGGCGACCCGCTCGGCAAGCCACGGCCGCCCCGTGACCCGCGCCAGTTCGCCGACCAGACCAGGCACGTGAGCGAGCGTGTGGGGCAGATGCCCGCCGGTGTCGGCGAGCAGCTGCTGTCGGGTGCGGTCGTCGGTGAGGAGGGAGGTGAGGGCGACGGTCTCCGGGTAGGTGACCGCGTCTCTGGCCAGCAGCCGCCACCAGCCGGGATCGGTGCCCGGCGGCGCGAGTCGCAGTGCCCGGCGAGGCCACTGCTCTTCTTCGGGCCACTGCTGCGCCCACCAGGAGACGGCCACGGCATGCGCGACCTCGAACGCGCGGGCGGCCTCCGGCCGATGGCGCAGCAGATCCAGATGCCGCCAGTGCGCTGTGACCATCTCCGGCAGCCCCGTCAGGTCGACCTGTTCGGTGTCGGCTGGTGCGCCGTCGATCCAGTGGGTGCCGAGCATCCAGCGCCGGTGGCGCGGGCAGATGCGGGTGTGCGGTTTCAGGTACAGCCGGGCGGGCTTGGTCCGTCCGGTGCGTGCGGCCGTGCACAGTCGGCAGCCTTCTCCTGCGGAGGGCACTACGCTCCCGAAGCGGAACCGCCCGGCCGCGCCCGCCCCCTCCGGGGAGACGGGCTCTTGGGCGGTCCAGGCGGGCAGGGCCCGCTGAAGGATTTCCTCGGGTACGCGGCTGAAAGTGGAGATGCGGGCGCGGGCTTCGGCGTTGAGGTAGACCTCGCCGTCCGTGCGGTAGCCCTTGAACAGGCCTCCGCCGGTCTGGAGGAGTGCCGGGATGAGGTCTCTGACGCCGAGCCGGTAGCGGTCGGCCAGGCGGTCCAGGTACGACAGGTTGGTCTCGCCCTGCAGCGGCGCGAGCCGCACCGGCCCCGGACGTGCCGCAGCCGTACGCGGCGGCTGCGGCTGTGGTGGAAGAAAGTCGTGCATGAGGGAGCAGAGGTCGTTCCTGGAGGGTTCGGATGTGCTGACATCCGGGCAGCGGCCAAAAGGGGGATCGGGACGGACGGTTGAGGCGGACGCCGCGGGTCAGGGCTGGCGTTGCGAGGGCGTCCGGTGGCGGTGTGGTGCCCGGGCCCGTTGTTCGGCTGCGGTGTCGAGTTCGATCTGTTCGAGTAGTTTCTTGGTGATCTTCTCGGTGCTGTCCAGCAGCGATACGAGGGCGGCTTCGCGGATGAGGTGGGAGAGGCTGCCCATGCGGCCGCCGGTGCGGGCGTGGAGGTAGGCGGCGTGCGTGAGCAGGGTGCCGGGCCGGTGGTGGCGTAGTCGCAGGGCGCTGTCCATGCTGTGCACCAGGTCGTGCCAGATCTGCTTGTCCGCGGCGCTGCCGTAGCGCAGGGGCTGGTTGCGCACGATTTTGAAGCGGCCGGCGAGCTGGGAGCCGCGTACGCCGGTCAGCAGGGGTGAGGATTCGACGTCGATGCCGGAGTAGACGAAGGTGGCCGGGATCCGCTCGCCGAGGTATTTCAGCTGGTCGGAGGTCTCGGCGCCGGCTCGGCTGCGGGTGTCCATCAGGTGTACGTCGTCGACGAGGACCAGCTGGGTGCTCAGTTCGCACAGCAGCTCGCACACGGCGTTGGTGATCTGGATCTGGTTCATGCGTTCCAGGGCGGGCAGGCCGAGGAAGCGGGCGAACTCGCTGATGAGCATCTTCGGGGTGGAGGACGGCGGCACGGTGATGAACAGGACCGGCAGCCGTCCGTCCTGGTTGGGGTGGCGGCGGCGGTCGGCGAGTTCGACGGTGCGCCCGAGCTGCTGCATGGCGGTGGTCTTCCCGGTGGTGGCCGGCCCGGAGATGATCAGTCCGCGCCGGGCTCCGCCCTGCTGACCGCGGTTGAGTAGCAGCAGGCGGCGTACTGCGATGGAGATGGTGTCCATGGCGGGGGTCTTAAGCACCACGAACCGTGCGTGGTAGTCCTCCCGCTGCTCCAGCGTCCATTCCTGGTCGCCGGCGTCCCGTGCCGGTGCGTGGGGCGTGTCGACGAACTGCTGCCATCCGTCCCACGTGGTCAGCGGACTGAAAGTGCTCGTGGTGGCGGGCTGGGCCGCTGTCACCATGCCTGGGCCTCCTGGTACGGGTCGTAGATGCGCAGGCCGCCCGCCCCGGCGGCGTCTAGCGTCTGCTCAGCGGCCTGGTCCCGGCCCGTTTCGGCCGACGGCCTGGATGCTTCGGCCCTATCCGCATGTCCTGCCGTGGCGTCCGGGCCGTCGGCGAGGGCGGCGAGAAGGTAGTCCTCGCCGTCCGGGTCGTCCTCGAGGTCGTCCAGGCTGTCGTCGGTGCCCCAGCCGTCGGCACCCTGAAGCGGGACGGTGAAGGAGCCGGGCAGCCCGAACGAGGCCCCCGGCGCGAGAGGCGCAGGCCACTGCTGCGGGGCGGTGGCGAGGGAGGGGTCGGTCATCTGCGCGGCCGCCTGGGCCCGGGCGGCTACCGTCCGCTCTCGCCTGCTGCCCAGTCCCTGGCTGGCACGGCGCAGCAGCTCATCGAGTGCCTGGGCGATCGCCGCCTCGTGCTCTTCACGGCCATGCCGGCGCTGGACGGTGCGGCGGACGTGGTCGAAGGTGAATGCGGTGAACGGGCGCCTGACCGCCTCCGCGTGGACCCACGGCACCTCGAGCCATCCCTCGGGCAGGCGCACCCACACCCGGTTCGGGTCGTAGGGGTTGTGGTGGACCTCCCACCGTCCGTTCTTGTCCGCCCGCGGTGAGCGGCGGCGCCGGTAGGGGTTCAGGCCGGGATGGTCGTAGGTGCGGTAGCCGAAGCGGATGCCGTAGTCGTTGACGGCCTGCCACCGAAGAGGCAGCAGCTCGACGTAGTCGTCGGCGGACAAGGGCACCGGTACATGCCCCGTCACCGCCACCAAAGCTGCCCACATCTCGTTCGGGGAGACGGCGACCTTCGGCATCATCGGGTGCCGCAGCGCCTCGTGCCGGCGCCCCTGCCACCCGCAGATGACCCACTCGTCCAGCAGTTCCTGAAGCTGCGCCAGGCTCCAGCAGGCATCCTCTTCCGCGGCCGCGCCCCGCTGGGAGACGTCCGAGCCGGTGTGGCCGGGCAGATACTGGCTGAACCCGTCGGCAATCGCGCGGAAGGTCCGCTCCACGTTCCCCTTCGCCGGGCCGTTCGCCGGCGGCACCGGCTGCACCGAGATCCCCAGGCTCTCGCACGCCGAGACGAACGAAGCCGACACGTACACCCGGCCCTGGTCCACCACCACCGTCTCCGGCATGATCACCGGTCGGGCAGCAGCCTGCTCCAGCCGCGCGTCCAACGCGATCAGCCGCTCGTAGGGGATGACGGACCGCTGCATGGACAGCACCTTGTCCCAGCCCGGCCGCATCGCCGTCGGCACCACCATCTGCGCCAGCAGCATCGCCGCGTCCACCGACGTCGTGCCCACCGGCCGCACCACCGCGGCGCAGATACTGCGGGTGGCCACGTCCAGCGCGATACACAGTTCAAGACGGCCGGTCACACCGTCGTCCAGCACCGCCAGGACATCCAGCGGCGTGCTGTCCAGCATCACCAGCTCACCCGGCCGCAGTGCCACCGTCGGCGTGAACGGAGGCACCGGCCGCGACGCATGCCACCGCCGCTGCGCCGCAGTCCCCAAAAGGCCCTGTCCGTCGGCCACCGCGTGCACCAGCCGGTTGAACGTCGACGCCGGCGGCAGGGCCACCGCCCCGGCGCCGTACTCCTCCTCCAGCAGCCACCCCACCCGGCGGCGCAGCCGCACCAGCGTGCCCGTCGACCGCTCCCGCTGCCCCTCCAGCACCTTCCTGACTGCCGCGACCACCCGCTCATCGGCCCGCCCCACCGCCGACCGCTCCCGCACCGCCCGGCCGTCCACCAGCCCCCACAAGCCCTCGCTGCGGTAGCGCGCCCGCATCCGGCGCACCGTCGCCGCACTCGCCGCCCAGCCCGCCGCCGTCAACTCCTCGGCCTTCGCCCGCTCCCGCTGCGCCAGGCTCCGTACCGCCGGATCGAACTGCTCACGCGGGGCGCCCTGCCCGACCCTGTCCGGGAAGCCGGTCTCCACCTCCCGCACATGCCGCTGCCACGCCAGAGCCCGCTCCCGCACCTGTTCCGGCAGCGCTTCCAGCAGCCCGAACGGCGGCACCCTCCCCGGCGCCGGTCCGCCTTCCACCTCGAAGGACGGATGAGCGAACAGGTAGGGCAGCAGCACGACCGCCGAGGCGCCCTCGTCGGTCACCAGCGTGGCCCGTGCGCCTTCCAGCATGGCGAGCGTCCATACCCGTCCGTCGTAGCGAAGGCGCGCCCCGACCTCGATAACCGACTGCGTCACGCCGCGGCCTCCTGCCGTGCGACCGAGACGACGGCACGCTCGTGCAGCGGTTCGTCCAGCCGCACCCGCAGCACACCGCCCCACAGCGCGTGAAAGACCGCGGGCCACACGGCGATCGGGTCACCCAGCTCACACACCGCCTCCACCGCCGGCCGCGGACTGCCGAAGGCCTCCAGCAGAGCCGGCATCCACGGCCCTGCGGCGTACCGGGGATGCCGGTAACCCGCCAGCCACCGCACGTTGGCCACCAACACCGGATCCGGCGGCCCCGCGAGCCGGTAGGACCAGCCCGCTGCCTTGGCGGCAGCCGCCACAACCCGTGCCCGCGCCGCCAGCCCGGCAGAGGGGGCGCTGCGTCCCGCGCAGTCGAGCAACAGGCCGCTGCCGTCCTGCAGCCTGGCCATCAGCTGCGGCGCATGACCGACAGCCTTGCCGTCCTCACGCCACACCAGCTCCACCGGCCGACAGGCCAGCGCCACCACCGCCGGATCCCGGTCCAGCAGCATCAACTCGGTCCGCATGACACCGGACCCGTACGCCACCAGCTGCCCGGTTGTCGACGACCACCACCAGCCCGGAGCCACACGCCGCCCGTACCGGACGGGAAAAGGCCGCACCGCAGGAGAGTCCTCGAAGGGGACGTCCTGCGCAGCCTCAAGCCACGGGACCTGACGCGAGCACCCCAGAGGGTCTCGAAAGCGCACATCGATCAGGCTGGCGTCTACGGCTGGAGCGCCTTCACGTCGCACAGCACCACCCGTACTGTGCGGCTCGGGGATGCGGCACCCCGCCCCGAGGTACCGCGGACGATGCGGCCTCCTGGCTGCTGTCGATGATCACGTACTCCACACAACGCCATGCCTGACCTGCCGCGCAGGAGAACCGGCCGGTAACCGCAACATCGGTGCAACCGCCGGACGTTGGGCTGCGCGGGGCACCCAGAGTGCCGGGCGGGGGGCACCGGTGTCAGTGCAGAGTTCTGCACTTTCACCCCGCCGCGCCGCACCCTGTCGGGCAACGGCTCGCCGGACGCCAACCGGCCGCAATGCCCGCGCCGCCATTCGGCTGCCGCCGGTCGTGTCAGTCCTCGCCCTCATCCGCGGCGAGCACCTCGGCCAGCTCCTGGGCGGGCAGGCGGGACCACGCGGCGACCTCCTCCAGTGCCACCCCGGCGGCGACCGCTGCGGTGGCGGTGTGTACGAGGGCCTGGTCGATCAGGGCGGCACTGTGGCTGAGGCGCTCCAGCAGGGTGCGGGCCACCTCGGCGGTGGTGCCGCTGTGCACGCCGCGCAGCTCCACCAGCTGTTCACGCGCCTCGTCGACCAACTGCGTGATAGGGAACCGCTGTTCGGCGCTCACCGTGGCCCGCCACCGGGTCCCCGAGCCGCCCGCCTGCTGCTCTGCCGCCAGGACGCGCAGCTGGCCGGCCATCGTGGCGGGCTGCTGTTCCCGCTTCAGCCGCCACGGATCCTCCCGCCACCCCGGCGGCCCCGTCTCGTGGCGGCGGGCGCGCACGATCGCACCCCTCCAGTCGTTCAGCGGGCTGCCGTGGTCAGCCGCAAGCTCGGGTCCCAGCCATGTGCGGCCTACCAGCTCGCCCAGCCGGTGACAGAACGCATCGTCGGCGCCCCGCGCCCGAGGCTGCATCCCGCCGCTTGCCCGCCAGGCCACCTCGGCCATGGCTGGCCCCAGCAGCGCCTGTGCCACGGCCGTCACCTCCGGGAAGATCGCCGGGCCCCGGCCGACGATCCGCCACCACTCAAGCCGTGATCCCGCGTTGCCGCCCGCCAAGTGGTGCAGACGGCGCGGCCAGACCTCCTCCTGCTCCCACCAGCGGGCCACCACCGCATGCGCCAGTGTGAACGCCTGCTGCGGCTCCACCCCGGCGCGCACCGCACGCCGTGCCACGCCCGGCCACCGCCGCTGCGCGGCCACCACCTCCGGCAGCAGGCGCAGATCGAGGTGTTCCAGCGGCTGGTCGGCGTCCGCGTCCAGCAGCCAGCGCCCGTGCCGCAGGCAGACCCGCTGCCGGCGCGGCAGATACCGCACCGCCCGCAGCGCCTGCCCGGTGCGCCGCGCTGTGCACAGCCGGCAGCCGAACGCTGCTTCCCCCGCCACCGCGGCCGCCGCCCGCCACCGTGCCTGCGCCAGGGAGGCGTCCCGGCTGTTGCTGATCTTGGGATCGTCCACGGTGAACGACGGAAGAGCGCGCACCAGCACCGCCGGTTCCACCCCGCACAGCTCGGCGAGGACACCCCGCCCGGCCCCGTTCAGGACGACCTCCGCATCTGCCCTCACACCGCCGCCATCGTGCCGGCTGGGGGAGTTGCGGCACGTCCACAGCCGCATCACGCTGCTGGCTGTGAGACCGTAGCGGGCAGCCACCCGGCTGATCAGCGACGCGGTCAGCTCCCCGGCCAGCGGCACGGTTCGCAACACCCCTGCAGCCACACCTCACCCCCGATGCCTTCTTCGGCTCGCACAGTGACCGGGGCAGCCTCCTGCCCCGGTCGGCGTTTGGTCAGTAGTCGAGGTCGAGGTAGTCGATGTCGTTGAGAGTGACGTCGGAGAGTCCCATGGCGCGGGCTCCGCCGTCCTGGAAGTACACGTCCTTGAATCCTTCGGCGATGATCTGGCGCATCTGCTGGTCGCTGGCTCCGGCGTCGCGGGCGTCGAAGAGGCGCTGCGCGTAGGTGGGGGGAAGGTGGACGGTGAGGCGGCGGAAGCGTCCGTCGTCCGTCGTGCCGATCGGCGCGGTGTAGCCGAAGCGGGCCCTTGTCTCCACGGTGATCCCGCGTGTGGTGGCGGCCTGCTTCTGCCGGCGTTTGCGTACCTGTGGCTGCCAGCGGGCCCGTACGGCCGCGTCGATCCGTTCGGCGATGGCCTGGGGCGGGTGCTTGCGTTCGCCTTTGCGGTAGCGCTCCACCGACCGCTGGCTGACCCCGATCTCCTGGGCAACGGCTTTGGTCGTCTTGAGCTGCTTCATCAGGAAGTTGATGCGGGCCTGGAGGGTCTTGGGCGGCTGGCGGGTGAAGGCTTCCCGGTCGGCGCGTTCGATGGCGTCGTCGATCTCTCCCACAGCGCCTACTCGCCTTCGTCCAGGACGGCGTCGCCGCCCTTGATGTGGCGGGCGGGGTTGTACCCCTGTTCCATGAGGTCGACCGCCCACAGCATCGACTGAACACCCTCCAGCTTCGCCAGGCCCGGTGTGGGCCCGAGGCGGAAGGCGCCGGGCTGCGGCTTGCCGGACGCGGCGTAGGGAAGGAAGTCCAGAGGGCTGTCGCCCGGTGAGGGGTAGACGACGCAGTCGGAGAGTACGGCGAGCGGATACAGGCCCGTCATCGTGGCCATGTTGCGCATCTTGCGGTGCATGTTGACGCGGGCCTTGCTGATGACGGCGGCGCGGATGTCGGGCCGCCAGGTGGGGCGCTGGAGGGCGGGCCAGCGTTCGCCCTCCTTGTAGTGCTTGCCCTGGGGGCGTTCGCGCAGTTTGCCGATGCCGCCCTTGACGGTGGCCTTGATGGCGGCGAGGACGGCGGCCAGGGCCGGGTCGACGTCCTTGTGCCGTTCCATCGCCGCGAGGAACTCGGTGTCGGAGAGCTCCCGGGTGACGCCGAGGTCGGCGAGGGTGTCGACGTAGGCGTTCTTGAGCCGGTCGTGCCACGGGTCTAGGTACGCGCCGGTTTCCCGCCGCAGGTACGCCTCGATGGGCTGGACGTTGTAGCCGAGTTCCTGGGCGTAGGCGACGGTGTGCGTCTGGTACCAGGCCGGTCCCGTGGGCCGGGTGCCGTCCGGCGTGAACGGTGAGGGCAGGCGCGGGTCCTGCTCGATGTGGCTCAGGTCGACCAGCCAGCTCCCGGGGATCTTGGGGTTGAACTTCGGGGCGTGGAAGTGGTCGGGGGCGGACAGGCCGACGACCAGGCGGGCCGCGGCGGCGAGGAAGGCGGTGTTGAGGTCCAGGCCGACCGCGAAGGGCAGCGTGCACTCCTCATCGGTGAGCAGGTCCACCGGCCGCACCCACTGGTATGCCTCCTCATCGAGGAAGCCACCGGTCCAGCCGGAGTCCACGACGACGGGGTGCTCAGCGGTGGCCTCCGGCGGCGCCGGGTCCATCGGCTCCGTCCCCAGCGAGCCCGGGTTGTAGGCGGACACCCAGTTCCCGGACTCCTCATCGCGCTCCGGCTTCGTCGGCGGGCGCAGCGCCGTCATCAGCTCCAGCCCGGACACGGCCGTCGATCCGCGCGGGGTGATGACCCGGGTGGCGTACACCCCCAGAACGCGGGCGATGTCGGCCGGCTCCATCTCGGTAACGCCGGGCCAGGCCCGCTCATCGAGGGCGTCCCAGGACAGGATTGCCAGCTGCACGCACTGCCGCTCCCGCCCCTGCACTTTGCGGTAGATCCTTGCCCACGGGCCGAACCCGCGCTGGGTGAGCCGCCACTTCGCTTTAACCACCTGCTTGACCACGGGATGGTCCTCGGGCAGGCGCAGGGAGCGACGCTGCTCGTGGCCTTCCAGGCGCTCGGGCAGCCCGAGCTTCACGGCAGCCGCGGCGGTGAGCACGATCAGCGGGTCGCTGTCCTTGCCGTACCGGTTGAGCTTCGGCGCACCGAGACCGGACTCACGCAGCGTCCACTCCACCAGCTCCACCACCGTGGTCGCCGGGCAGTCCAGCACGATCCCGTCGACGCCGTACGCGCAGCCGTCACCGTCCAGGACCGCGAGGGGCCCGTGCGGGAAGCGCGGGTCGGCTGCGGGCTGCGCCGCCTTCTTCGTGGCCGGCCGCCGCGATGTCGCAGCGGGCCGGAAGGCCGGGCGAGCCGACGCCGCAGCCGGAACGGCGGGAGCCTGAGGGGCATCTGCCGTCTCCACCCTGGACGCGGCCGGCTCGGCAGACGCCGCTCGCGCCGGAGCAGCTGCCGGGGCTGCACCGGGGGCGGGATACTTCGCCGCCCACCCCTTCAGCAGCCGCTGGTAGGCATCCAGCCGCGGAGACTTCGGCTCGCTGCGGCCGTTCTCCCAGTTCTTCACCGACTGGGTCGTCGTCTTCAACGCGGTGGCCAGGCGGGCCTGGGTGATGCCGGCAGCCTCACGCAGCCGGGCACGCTCCGCCGGAGGCGGCAGGTGCGGCTCCTCGTTCAACAGAGCGTCGACCGACGCGAACAACTCTTCCTCAGATGCCATGACCCCGCACCCTTACTCCAGGCCAGATTACTTAACCACAAACTTACCCCATTCTTTAACCTTTCAGGGCCCATTCCAGCCCCAGCGCGGCGAGTGCGGCGAGTTTGTCGGTGGTGAGCTTGGCGCGCCTGGTCTTGGTGTTCGACAGGAACACTCCGAGCTTGACCTCCGATCCGTCTTCGAGTCGCTCTACGTGGCCTCTGGGGACGGTCATCGAGCCCTCGCGGGCCTTGTACTGCGCGAGGGCTGCTACGCCCCGCTCGAAGGCGCTCAGAGGCGCTGTGGACGGTTTCGCGGGCTCCTCCGGCTTCGGGGCGTGCGGTGTGATGCCGAGCTGCTCCAGGCGTGCGCGCTGTCCGTCGGTCAGGGCCTGCCAGATCTCGGGCTTGCGCTGCCGGGCCAGCCATTTGCCGATGTCCATGCCGTGGACCGTGACGCCCGGCAGGACGTCGGCTCTGCCCTCTTCGTCGGCCACGAGCTCGCGCAGGGCTGCGTAGTGCCGCTGCCAATCGGCCGGCCACTCCGGGTTCCAGTCCTCGTCCACGGCCTCGAGCGCGGTCTTCCAGTCGGAGTGCCCGTCGAGGGCGCCTGGGCGGCGAAGGTTGGACAGCCATTGCCCGATCGGCCGGTCCAGTATCGTCGCGGTGCGGGGTGCGCAGAGTGTCCAGTGCTGGTCGTAGTAGGCCTTGGCGGCTTCCAGGTTCTCCTGGAAGCGTTCATCGGCCACGGACCACACCATGCCGAGCCGCTCCAGCCGCTGCGCGCGCTGCCCGCTCATTTCCCCGGCCGCGTAGGCCCGTCGCTGCTCCGCGACCCACTGCCCAAGGGGTGTCGCACCCTCCCGGTGCCCGTACGGCACCCGTGCGTTCCCGACCCGCTCGACGTACGCCTTCAGTTTCGCCCAGCCGCGAGCCCAGTCCTGGCGTTCGGTGTCGATCACGTTGAAGGAAACCCAGTCCGCGACCATCGCCGGATCCCTCGGGGCGGCAAAACGGAGCAGCAAGCGGGATTCCTCCTCGCCCTCTTCTGGCGCGACACCGACGTTCATGGACGGCTGCGCGACGTCTTTCTGAGGCTCCTGCGGGATCGCGAGCAGCTCGATGGCCTCTTCGTCGTGAGCCCGCAGACCTTCCAATACCTTCACCAACGGGCGATACGATCCGGAGGTGAACATGTCCTCCGGCTTTTCCCCGGGCTGGAGGAATACCGGCACGATCAAAGAGGCGAGTTTCCCTTGTCCAGGCTTCTGACGGAGCGCCCGGCCGATGGCCTGGACGATGTCGTGCGGAGCGCCCTTGGGGTCCAGCAGGGCGACGCTGTCCACGGCTCGGATGTCCACGCCCTCGCCCAGGACACGGCAGTTCGAGAGCACGGCCCGCCGCGCGGTGGACCCGAACCCTGCCAGGACCTCGCGCCGGTGCTCGGGGACGTGCTCGCCGCACAGCCAGTTCGCCCAGATCTTCGCCGGGTACTTCTCCGGCTCGCCTGCGTGCAGCTTCGCCGCGACGCGCTCCAGGCCCTCCGCGTAAGCCTGTGCCTCTATCGTCCGGTGGTGGAAGGTGATGCAGGTCTGGAGCCCGTGCTGCGCCATCGTGTGCAGGAGCGCGGCCTGGAGCGCCCCGAGGCGCTGCCCGCGGACTTCCTCGGTGTGCCGGTCCTCGCCCATCAGCCGCTCTGGGGTGACGACCGGGTCCTTCAGTTCCAGGACGATGATCTGGTACCGCGCCAGCAGCCCACGCGACACGGCCGACGCGAGCGAGAGCTTGTAGAGGACCGGCCCGAAGACCTTCTCGTCGTCCATGGAGGCCGCCATCTCGCGCGGCAGCGGGTCACGCACCCCCTCGGCAACCTCCCGGTTGAGGCGTTCCTCCCAGATCCGCGGAGTGGCCGTCAGGTACAGCCTGCGGTGCGACGGGATGACGCCCTGGTTGTGGACGTCGGCCCACGCCTTACCCATCGAGCCCGAAGTCCGGTGCGCCTCATCGACCACCGTCAGGTCCATCGGCGCCAACTGCTGCCCGTAGGCACCCTCGAAAGCCTCCGCCAGGACTCCCAGCGAGGCGTACGTCCCGAAGATGGTCACCGGCCCCTGCCCGTGCCACAGAGCCAACTGAACGGGGTTCGTGGTGGAGCGCACCTTCAGGCTCCACAACTCCGGGTCATCCTGGAGCGAGCACACCGCAACCGCCGGCCCCGCATGCCCAGCCGCGCGCCACGCCTGGACGGTCTGGGTCAGCAGATCCAGCGTCGGCACCAGCACGAGAATGCGGCCCTTGGGCACAAGACGCTTTGCCGACGCCGCCGCAATGATGGTCTTTCCCGTTCCACACGCGGCGTGCACCTGCCCGCGCAGGCCATTAACGGGAATGCCGCCCGGCGGGATATCGAGACCGCGCACAATGGCGGCAACGGCCTCGATCTGATGGTCACGCAGTTTCACGGCCATTCCCGTGTTCTCCTTTTCGCGGAATGTGGCGCGCAATCTGAAATGAAAGTCCGGCGCGGTGAGTGTGGCCGGAGGTGTGGTGTCTGATCCCAGACTCTACACAGCCAAGCCCCGTGATGCATCACCCATGTGCCATCTTCCCTCCCTGGGGTGATACATGACTGAAACTCGCCCGGATGCGGCGAGTTGCGGTGTATGCTGACGGGGTATTGATGAACATGTCGGGGCAACTTCGAGGGTGGGGAGGGGTTCGGGTGGAGCGCAGCGGAGCCCCTTACTGCGGTGGAGCCGACACCCCGTCAGGCCGCACTTCCGTTGCAGGGGTGAAGGCTGGGATTCCCAAGCCCTACACAGGCGCGAGCGTGATGCACTCCCCCTTGCCGCCAGCCCCGGCACCCGCGCTTGCGCGGGTGCTCGCAATTCGCGCTTGCGCGAATTGACACGCTTTTAGAATTCCGCTTGCGGAATTCAATTCCCGTGCTTGCGCGGGAATTTGGCGGAGTGTCAGCGGAGCAGCCCGAAGCGAAGCGGAGGGTGTCACTATGCAGCGCGCCAGCGCTGCATAGCCCGCTCCGCGGG
>NZ_JARWBG010000086.1:0-29147 GCF_029846775.1 Streptomyces chengmaiensis | reverse complement strand
GTCCCGGGCCTCGGCGCGGGCGTCGGCGCGGGCGCGGGCGCACGGGGCGGCAGGCGCGGCCGGGGCGGGGTCGGCGAACTGCGCCGCGTCGCCTTCGCCAGCGCCGTCTCCGACGCCCCCCTGGCGACCACACCCGGCTGCGGCGTCCCGGGGAGCGCGCCCACCGCCGTCGGCGAGGTTCATCGCTACCCGGCCGACTCGCCCTGCGCCGGAGCGCTGCGCACCGCCCGCGTCCAGACCATCCCCGGCGAGGACGGCAGCCTCGTCCACACCACACTCGCCGTGCCGATGGTCGCCCATGACACCGTCGTCGGCCTGGTGCAGTTCTCCAGGACCAAGGGCAGCGAGCCGTTCGGCGAGCGCGACCGCGCCCTCGCCGTCGAACTCGCCGCCCGCGCCGCCGTCTGCATCGACAACGCCCGGCTGTACCGCAGGGAGCACGAGCGGGCCCTCATCCTCCAGCGCAGCCTGCTGCCGCCCGGCGACCCCGAGGCCGCCGGTCTGGACATCGCCTGCCGCTACCTTCCCGGCAACACCGCGACCGAGGTCGGCGGCGACTGGTTCGACGTCATCCAGCTGCCCGGCCACCGCACCGCGCTCGTCGTCGGGGACGTCATGGGCCGCGGGCTGCGCGCCGCGGTCGCCATGGGCGAACTGCGCACCGCGGTGCGCACCCTGGCACTGCTGGACATGGAGCCGGCCGAAGTCCTCTCCGCCCTCGACGAGATCGCCCGCGGTCTGGGCACCCCGGGCGGTCACACGGGCCCCGGCGGAGTGCAGGCGGCGCGCGTCGCCCACAAGGCGTCCGCCCGGACGGCCCGGACCGGCGGGGACGACGGCGAGGACGGCAAGGGCGGCAAGACCCGGGAGGCCGACCTCTCCGAGGTCTATCTGGCCACCTGCGTCTACGCCGTCTACGACCCCGTCACCCGCCGCTGCACCTTCGCCAACGCCGGTCATCTGCCGCCCGTCCTCGTCGAACCCGGCGAGGAGGCGCTGCTGCTCGACGTCCCGCCGGGCATGCCGCTGGGCGTGGGCGGCGAGCCCTTCGAGGAGGTCGAGGTCGAACTGCCCGAGGGGGCGCTGCTCGCCCTCTACACCGACGGGCTCGTCGAGTCCCGCGACCACTCCCTCGACGAAGGGCTGCGCGCCTTCCGCGCGGCCCTCGCCGACCCCGCCCGCCCGCCGTCCGGCCACGGCCCCTCGCCGACGGCGCTGCGCGCCGACCCCTCCCAGTTTCTGGAGGACGTCTGCGACCACGTGCTGAGCACCCTGGACACCCGGCACGGCGAGGACGACATCGCGCTGCTGATGGCCCGCATCCAGGGGCTGCCCGCAGAAGCCGTCGGCGACTGGCGGCTGCCGCGCGAGCCCCGCTCGGTGGGGCGCGCCCGCGAACTGGCCCGCGCCCAGCTCACCGCCTGGGATCTGGAAGCCCTCGTCGACACCGTCGAGCTCCTCGTCAGCGAACTGGTCACCAACGCCCTGCGGTATGGCGAGGGCGAGATCCGGCTCCGGCTGCTGCGCGACCGCACACTCGTCTGCGAGGTCTGGGACGCGGGCCTCGTACAGCCCCGGCGCCGCCGCGCCCGAGACACCGACGAGGGCGGCCGCGGCCTCCAGCTGGTCGGCCTCCTCAGCGCGGGCTGGGGCTCCCGGCGCACCCCGAGGGGCAAGACGGTCTGGTTCGAGCTGGGCCTGCCGGACGGGGACGGAACGGTGTCGGAGCCGACGGCGGAGCAGCTGCTGAGCCTGTACTGACCGGTGGCCCCGCTTGCCCGGTGTCCCTGCCTGCCCGGTGGTCCCGCTTGACCCGTGGCCCCGCCCCCGCACCCCCGGGGGCCTCCCGGGCGGACGCCGTTCACCCGTCCGCCCTTTCCGGGGTGGGCGCTTCGTCCCCACCCTTGTGCGGCGCTGCGCAGTGCCGGCTCTCCGGCGGCGGGGCCTTGTCCGGGCGGCGGCCGGCGGCGCACGGGTGCCAGGAGTGGCGGGCAGGAGGGCAGGGCTCCCCGCCCGCCCCCGGGCAGCCCGCACCCCCGGGCAGCGGGCCCGGAAACGCGACGGGCAGGAGATGTCAGGGCGGCGGGCCGCCGAAGCGGGCGGGGACGGGGGGCCGGCCCTCGGCCGTCGCGGGCAGTACGACGCCGCCGAGGAGCGCGCCGCCCAGCCCCGCGGCCCCGGGCGCGACGGGACCGCGGTACCCCGCGGTGTCCGCCGTCGCCAGCCGGAGCGCCTCCCGGGCCAGGGCGTCGGCCCGCTGGGTCTCGGCCAGCGCGGCCTGGGGATCGCCGTCCTTGCCGCCGGTCCAGACGCCCCCGTCTCCCCGGCCCGCGAGCCCGCGGGCCCGCTCCAGATGGCGGCGTGCCTCGGACAGCAGGGTGCGGGCCCGGCTTCCGATCGCCGCCCGGTGTGTCGTGATGTGGTCCGCGGCCGCCGCGATCGAGGCCCGCGCGCCGAGCGCAGCCGGGTCGAGCAGGGAGCGGGCGTCCCGGCCGGAGGCCTCCACGGCCCGGCGCAGTGCGGCGAGCGGGTCGTACGGGGCCGCCTGAAGCCGTCCCTCCACCTCGGCCTGGGACAGCAGCTCCGGCAGCTTTCCGGCCGCCTCGGCGAGCTCCTGGCCGCGCCGGTCGATCGCCTCCATCAGCTGTCGGCCCTGGGACAGCGCGCCCTCGGCGGCCCGCACCCGCACGGCGGCCGTGCCGCGGTCCTCCTCCTCTGCCGCCTGCCGGGCCTCGTCGAGGCAGGCCCCGGCGAACAGCAGCCGGTCCTGCGCCTGCTCGGCATGGCCCGCCACGGGCGCGGACGCGGAGGGCGCGTACCGCAGGCGGAGCACGCCGAGGGCGGCTTCCGCGGTGACCATGCGGCCGGACAGCTCGCCGTACTCCTCCTCGGCTGCCGCGAGCACCGCGGGCGCGTCGTGCTCCAGCGCGCGCAGTTCACCGAAGTCCTCGGCCACGGCGTCGAGCCGGCGGTCGGCCTCCGTGCAGCGTGCGACGATCTCCTCCAGCATCCTGCGGCGGGTCGGCTCGTCCTCCGGATAGGCGTCGTCGAGTTGCTGCCGCAGCCGGAAGGCCGACGTCAGCTCTGCCTCCGCGAAGTCCACCGCCTCGGTGAAGGGGCGGGTCGCCTCCGCCCCGAAGCGGGCAGCGGCGAGCGCCAGTTCCTCCCCGCTGGTGCGGAAGGCGTCGTCGGTCTCGACCAGCGAGCGCCGCGCCCGGTCGTCCAGCTCGGCCAGCGGCGGCTGCTCGGGCGGCCCGGGCAACTGCGGTGCGCTCCAGCCGGCCTGGTTGCCCTGCGGGGTGGTGCGGGTGGCGGTCCGCCGGCGGCGTCTGGCGACGGCGTACGCGGCCACCGCCGCCGCGCTGCCGATCACCGCGATCGGCAGCACCAGATCACCGGCGCCGGTGCCGGCCGTACCCTCTCCCGCGCCCCCGCCGGGGTCCGCCTCGCCGGGAGTGATCGCGGGAGTCGTCACCGGTTCGCCGGACAGCACGGCCGCATAGCCGTCCGCCGCTCCGATGGCCGCACCCGCCCAGTCGCTCTCCCTCAGTGCGGGGTCGATCGCCGTCTGCCCGACTTGGGCGAGCTGGGCCGGGGCCAGCGGGGAGCCCTCGTCGGCCCAGGAGCCGTGGCGGCGGTCGGCGGAGGCGACGGCCAGCAGGATGTCCCGTTCGCCGAGACGGCTCAGCTCGGCGGTCCTCTCCGCCCACTCCTGCCCGGAGCGGCCGGAGAAGTCCCGTACGTACACGACGAAGAGCCGGAGCCGCTGCTCTTCGAAGAGCCGGTCCAGGGCCACGGCGACCGCGGGCTCGCGGTCGCCGAGGGCGTCGACCCGGTCGACGATCTGACGCTGCCGGTTCAGCTCGACAGGGTCCTCGGCCGGCGCGGCCCAGGCGGCGGGCGGCGTCAGCCACCACGCGGCCGCCAGCAGGGCCAGAACGGCCCGGACGGCGGCCGGGGCGGCTGTGGGTGTCACATTTCGGAGGCTAAGCCGGTGGTCAGGACCGCGCTACCCGGAGGGGTCCCCGGACCGCGCTACCCGGAGGACCGCGCTACCCGGAGGGGTCCCCGGACGGCGCTACCTGGAGGACCGCGCTCCCGGAGGCGCCCCCGGACGGCGCACCCACCGGACGGGGGCTATGACCCGGACCGCCTGCGGATCTTGCTGCCGAGCCACACCAGCGGGTCGTACTTGCGGTCCACGGCCCGCTCCTTCAGCGGGATCAGCGCATTGTCCGTGATCTTGATGTTCTCGGGGCACACCTCCGTGCAGCACTTGGTGATGTTGCAGTACCCGAGGCCGTGCTCCTCCTGGGCCGCGGCCTTGCGGTCCAGACCCGCCTCCGCCGCCGCGTCCAGAGGATGCATGTCCAGCTCCGCCACCCGCATCAGAAAACGCGGTCCTGCGAATGCCGTCTTGTTCTCCTCGTGGTCGCGGACCACATGGCAGGTGTCCTGGCACAGGAAGCACTCGATGCACTTGCGGAACTCCTGCGAGCGGTCCACATCCATCTGCTGCATCCGGTACTCGCCCGCCGCCAGACCCGGCGGCGGCGCAAACGAGGGAACCCGGCGCGCCTGCGTGTAGTTGAAGGACACATCCGTCACCAGGTCCCGCACCACGGGGAAGGCGCGCAGCGGCGTCACCGTGATCGTCTCCTCCGGGGTGAAGACCGACATCCGGGTCATGCACAGCAGCCGCGGCCGCCCGTTGATCTCCGCGCTGCACGACCCGCACTTGCCCGCCTTGCAGTTCCAGCGCACCGCCAGATCCGGGGCCTGGGTGGCCTGCAGCCGGTGGATGATGTCGAGGACGACCTCGCCGTCGTGGACCTCGACGGAGAAGTCCGCCAGCCCCCCGCCGTCCTGGTCGCCCCGCCAGACCCGGAACCGGGCCTCGTAGGTGCTCATGCGTACAGCTCCTCTTCGGCGAGGTACTTGACCAGCTCCTCCTTCTCGAAAAGGGCGAGCAGGTCGGGACGGATGGGCTCGGCGTCGCGGCCTTCGAGGTCGATCTGGCGGCGCGCCGGATCGCCCGCCGCGAGGGAGCCCGCAGGGTCGGCCAGCCGGCACAGCAGATTGATCCGCCGCCAGGAGCGCTCCATGCCCGGGCAGTCCTCCCGGGTGTGCCCGCCGCGGCTCTCCGTGCGCTCCAGCGCGGAGCGCGCGACGCACTCGCTGACCAGCAGCATGTTCCGCAGATCGAGGGCGAGATGCCAGCCCGGGTTGAACTGCCGGTGGCCTTCGACCAGGGTGCGCCTGGCCCGTACGCGCAGCTCGCTCAGCTTCTCCAGCGCCTGCCGCATCTCGCCCTCGCGGCGGATGATGCCGACCAGGTCGTTCATCGTCTGCTGGAGCTCCTGGTGGAGCGTGTACGGGTTCTGAGGCGAGGCCCCCGGCGCTTCGGGACCGCCGGCCGGCTCCACGGCCCCGAACGGGCGCAGCGCCTCGGCCGAAGCCGCCTCCATCTGCGCCTGGGCCGGCTCCGGACGGCTGCCTTCGGCGAGCCCGGCTGCGTATTCGGCCGCGTACAGCCCGGCCCTGCGGCCGAAGACCAGCAGATCGGACAGCGAGTTTCCGCCGAGCCGGTTGGAGCCGTGCATTCCGCCGGCCACCTCGCCCGCCGCGAACAGGCCGGGAACGCCGACGGCGGCCGCGGTGTCGGAGTCGACCGCCACCCCGCCCATCACATAGTGGCAGGTCGGGCCCACCTCCATGGCTTCCGCCGTGATGTCGACATCCGCCAGCTCCTTGAACTGGTGGTACATCGACGGCAGCCGCCGCCGGATCACCTCGGCCGGCATCCGGGTGGAGACGTCAAGGAAGACCCCGCCGTGCGGGGAGCCGCGGCCCGCCTTCACCTCGGCGTTGATGGCGCGCGCCACCTCGTCGCGCGGCAGCAGCTCGGGTGGACGCCGGTTGTTGTCCGGGTCCTCGTACCAGCGGTCGCCCTCCTCCTCGGACTGGGCGTACTTCTCCTTGAAGACGTCCGGGATGTAGCCGAACATGAACCGCTTGCCCTCGGAGTTGCGCAGCACCCCGCCGTCGCCGCGCACCGACTCCGTGACCAGGATGCCCTTCACCGACGGCGGCCAGACCATTCCGGTGGGATGGAACTGCACGAACTCCATGTTCAGCAGCGGCGCCCCGGCGAGCAGCGCCAGGGCGTGCCCGTCGCCCGTGTACTCCCAGGAGTTGGACGTCACCTTGAAGGACTTGCCGATCCCGCCGGTCGCCAGCACCACGGCCGGGGCCTGAAGGACGAAGAAGCGGCCGGACTCCCGCTCGTAGCAGAAGGTCCCCGAGACCCGGCCGGAGCCGTCCTTGAGGACGCGGGTGACCGTGCACTCCTGGAAGACCTTCAGCCGTGCCTCGTAGTCGCCGGACTCCTCGAAGTCCTCCTGCTGGAGGGAGACGATCTTCTGCTGGAGGGTGCGGATCAGCTCCAGACCGGTCCGGTCGCCGACATGGGCGAGGCGGGGATACTCATGCCCGCCGAAGTTGCGCTGGGAGATCCGGCCGTCGGCGGTGCGGTCGAAGAGCGCGCCCCAGGTCTCCAGCTCCCACACCCGCTCGGGCGCCTCACGGGCGTGCAGCTCGGCCATCCGCCACTGGTTGAGGAACTTGCCGCCGCGCATGGTGTCGCGGAAGTGGACCTGCCAGTTGTCGCCCTCGTTCACATTGCCCATGGAGGCGGCGATGCCGCCCTCGGCCATCACCGTATGGGCCTTGCCGAAGAGCGACTTGCAGATCACGGCGGTACGGGCGCCCTGCTCGCGCGCCTCGATGGCGGCGCGCAGCCCGGCTCCGCCCGCGCCCACCACGACGACGTCCCACTGCTGTCGTTCGTGCTGAGTCATCAGAAGAACCTCGGATCGTCGAAGGCGCCGGTGGCGAGCAGATAGACGTAGAAGTCGGCGAGCGCCACACTGATCAACGAGGACCAGGCCAGCAGCATATGGCGCTCGTTCAGCCGGCCGACCCAGCCCCACAGCCGGTACCGCACCGGGTGCTTGGAGAAGTGCCTGAGCCGTCCGCCGATGATGTGCCGGCAGGAGTGGCAGGACAGGGTGTACGCCCAGATCAGCACGATGTTGACCAGGAAGACCAGGGTGCCCAGGCCCATATGGCCCCAGGCGTAGTCCTCGTCGCGGAAGGCGAGCACCGTGTCATAGGTGAGGATGACGGCGACCGGGAGCGCCGCGTAGAAGAAGTACCGGTGGATGTTCTGCAGGATCAGCGGGAAGCGGGTCTCCCCGGTGTACTTCCTGTGCGGTTCGGCCACCGCGCAGGCCGGCGGCGAGGCCCAGAAGCCGCGGTAGTACGCCTTGCGGTAGTAGTAGCAGGTCAGGCGGAAGCCGAGGGGGAAGACAAGGATCAGCAGGGCGGGGGACAGGCCCCACCAGCTGCCGAAGATCTCCCAGTTGGGTCCCGCCTCCATGGGAACGCAGTTCTCGGCGAGGCAGGGCGAGTAGAAGGGCGAGACGTACGGCGCCGCGTAGTAGTCGGCGTTCGCGAACGCCCGCCAGGTCGAGTAGACGACGAACGCGAGCAGCCCCGCCGCGGTCAGAGCGGGCGCGAGCCACCACCGGTCCGTCCGCAGATGGCGGGGGCCGATGGCGGCTCGCGAGGGGTCGTGCACGCCTGTATGGATGTGTGGCGGTTCGGTACCTGTGGCCAACGAAGACTCCGGAAGGAGTGTGGGGTCGGGGGTGGCGGCGCTGCCGTATCCGCGGCGCCCCGCGCCCGGGGACGGGCCCGGACGCGGGACGAGCGGACGCGGCAGGGCCGGTCAGGGAGCGTGCCGGTCGCGCATGCCCAGGCCCTCGTCGTCCGTGTCCTTCCACAGGGCTTCGTTGTAGGGAGTGTCGGGGACGGTGACCATCTGGCGCTGCTCCGCCTTTTGAGGCCGGTCGGCGCGCGTCGTCGTCCCGACGCCGCGGAGCTGGTCGACGGTCCGCTCCAGCTGGCCGACCCGGCGCATCAGATCGTCGACCCGCATTCGCATTTCCGTCAGTTCTTCCTGCTGGGACATGTTGTGTCCTCACTTCCGCAGGGTGCGGTGGCATCGCTCATGCGCCTGCGAGTGTTGCGCGTCACATCCCCGCTTGTGAAGGGGACGTACGGGTAATCCAGGCGCACGCGCTGCTGGCGCGCCCCGTGTGGTCTGATTCTCGCTCCCTCTATTTTCTCCCCTTGAGTAACTGTTTGACCCTCTTCACCGTTGCGCCGCATGGGTGGCCTTACAGCGGAAATCGCCGTGTCGTCGCATCTCTGCACCCTTTGTCCACTTCAGTGGTCGGGAATCGGTGTGATCATCGCGAAATTCCACAAACCCGGACGAAGAGGTACATATCATGTCCCGGACGCTCCGTTCCCTGGCGCTGCTCACCAGCGTGGCCCTCGCCCTGCCCGGTCTGACCGGCTGCAGCACGGACGAAGCGGGCGGTGGCGCGCCGGCCGCCCCCCAGGACATCGCGCCCGTGGCGCGACAGCTGGTCGCGGACGGAGGAACCCTGCACTGGGCAGTGGACTCCACGCCCGCCACGCTCAACGCCTTCCAAGCCGATGCGGACGCCACCACCACGCGGATCGCGCAGGCCGTGCTGCCCGCCCTCTTCACGCTCGACAGACGCGGCCGGCCGCAGCGCAACCCCGACTACCTCGAGTCCGCCGAGATCGTGGAGCGCGAGCCGAAGCAGGTCGTGCTCTACAAGCTCAACCAGCAGGCCGTGTGGAGCGACGGCCGGGAGATCGGGGCCGCGGACTTCGTCGCCCAGTGGCGCGCGCTGAACGGCAGGAACACCGCGTACTGGACCGCGCGCAACGCCGGATACGAGCGGATCGAGAAGATCGAACGCGGTGCGAACGACCTCGAGGTCAGGGTGACCTTCGCCAAGCCGTACGCCGACTGGCGCTCTCTGTTCACGCCCCTCTACCCCAAGGACGTCACCGGGACGCCCAGCGCCTTCAACGACGGCGCGCGCGGCAAGCTCAAGGTCATGGCCGGTCCGTTCCAGCTCAAGGGCGTCGACCGCAAGGCGGGCGCGACCACCCTGGTCCGCAATCCGCGCTGGTGGGGCGATCAGGCCAAACTGGAGAAGCTGGTGCTGACGGAGGTGGAGCGGGACAAGCGCGCCGAGGCGCTGGCCGACGGCCGCGTCGACCTCGCCGAAATCGACCGGAAGACGGCGGACCGGATCGTCCTCGCGGCCCGCGACGCGGCCGACGCCGCCAAGGCGGGAGCGCAGCTCGGGCACGGTCCGGCCGCGGAGCTGACAGCCTCCTCCGCCCTGATGTCCTGGGCGCTGGCCAACGGTTCGAACGAGGAGAAGGCGGCGGCCGCCCGGCAGGCGCGGGAGCAGACCGCGGCGGCCGTCGGGAAGTACGCGGCCGAGCAGAAGTCGCTGAGCGGCTACGAGGTCCGCAAGTCCCTGGAGCCCGCCTTCACCCAGCTCGCCATGAACGGCGAGTCCGGTCCGCTCGCCGACGCCCGGGTGCGCCGGGCCGTGGCGCGCGCCCTGGACCGCAGGGAACTGGCCGAGACCGTGCTGACCCCGCTGGGCCTGCCCGCGGAGCCGGTCGGCAGCCATCTGGCGCTCGCGGGCCAGCGTGCGTACACCGACAACAGCGAGACGCTGGGCGGCCAGGACACCCAGGAGGCACAGGCCCTGCTCGCGGACGCGGGCTGGACGCCGGGCGGAGCCGTCGAGAAGGAAGCCCCGGCCAAGGCGGGCAATGAGGCCGAGGCGCAGAAGAAGGACGAGGAGAAGGCCACGGGCGGCGGGGAGGAGAAGGGAAGCGGCGGCGCGCAGAAGGACGAGGCGAAGGACCAGGCGAAGGACCAGGCGAAGGACGAGAAGAAGGACGGCGAGGACAGGGCGTCCGACGAGGGGCTCTACATCGTCGGGGACGGCAAACCCGGTGATCTCGCCCGCGCCGCCGACGCCGACGCCACGCGCTTCCTCGTCCCCGCCCCCGGCGCCGCTCTCCAGAGCCTGGCCCTCCAGCGCCGGGCGCTGTCCCTCGGCCTCGCCGACCCCGACGGCGAGAGCAGGCCGCAGAGGAGCGGCGTCGCCGGCGCCTACGCCCCCCTCGGCACGGCCGCCCCCGCGCAGGCGCCCTCCGAGAAGCCCTCCGCCCAGGCGGGCGGGCCGCTCGGCAAGGACGGCAAGCCGCTGAGCCTCCGATTCGTCCTCCCCTCGGGGCCCGGATCCGAGCCGCTGCGCGCCGTCGGCGAGAAGATCGCCGGGATGCTCGACCGCATCGGCATCCAGACCGAGATCGCCAAGGTGTCCGACGACAGCTACTTCAAGGACCACATCGCTTCCGGCGACTACGACCTCGCCCTGTACTCCTGGCCGGCGACCGCCTACCCGGCGACCGACGCCCGGCCGATCTACGCCAAGCCGCAGCCCGCCGCCGACGGCTCGCTGCTGGTGGAGCAGAACTACACCCGCGTGGGCACCGACTACATCGACCAGCTCTTCGCCCAGGCCGCCGCGGAACTGGACGAGGACGCCGCTCTGGACCTGGTGCGCAGGGCGGACGCCCGGATCTGGGCCGCGGCCGGCTCGATCCCGCTCTACCAGCGGCCCGAGCTGGTGGCGGCCAAGCCGAAGGTGGCGAACGCCGGCGCGTTCGGCTTCGCGACCCCCCGCTACCAGGACATCGGCTTCACCAAGACCGCGGCCAAGCGGATCAGTGACGAGCAGGGCCGCGGAGGGCAGGACGGCGACGGGCAGGACGGCGACGGGCGGGACAGCGACGGGCAGGACAGCGACGGGCAGGACAGCGGCGATGGGAAGATGAGCGACAAGAAGTAGCAGGTCAGACAAGTGATAGGGCGGGTTCCGGCCGAAGCCCGCTCCAAACCTCAGAGGAACCTCAGAACTCCCTCAAGTCGCTTGCCCGCCCGCACCGGGGCGGGCAGGCTGCGCTCTGGCCCATTGACCCAGGCTTGCCTAAGCTCACCCATCCTCTCTCCACCTACGGGCAGCCCCGCCCCAGCGCTGCCCCAACAACCGGAATCAGGCCCTCCAACAGGCCGGGAAGCCCTTTGCTCCCCGGCCCCGTACCATGGGACGAGCCGTGGCGTGTCCGCCCGGCGGGCGGACGAGCATATGACCGTCAGACGCCTGATCCCACGATCGAGAGAAGCGCCAGCCACTCATGCCCACGCGCCACGACATCCGCAACGTCGCCATCGTCGCCCACGTCGACCACGGCAAGACGACCATCGTCGACGCCATGCTGAAGCAAGCGGGCGCCTTCGCCGCCCACCAGCTCGACTCCGTCGACGACCGGGTCATGGACTCGAACGACCTGGAGCGTGAGAAGGGCATCACGATCCTCGCCAAGAACACGGCGGTGAAGTACCACCCCAAGGACGGCGGGGACCCCATCACGATCAACATCATCGACACCCCCGGCCACGCCGACTTCGGCGGCGAGGTCGAGCGTGGTCTGTCGATGGTGGACGGCGTGGTGCTGCTCGTGGACGCCTCGGAGGGTCCGCTGCCGCAGACCCGCTTCGTGCTCCGCAAGGCGCTTCAGCAGCGGATGCCGGTCATCCTCTGCATCAACAAGACCGACCGCCCGGACGCCCGGATCGACGAGGTCGTCAACGAGACCTACGACCTCTTCCTGGACCTGGACGCGGACGAGGACCAGATCGAGTTCCCGATCGTCTACGCCTGCGGCCGTGACGGCGTCGCCTCGCTGAGCAAGCCGGACGACGGCACGGTCCCGGCGGACTCCACCAACCTGGAGCCGTTCTTCTCCACCATCCTGGAGCACATCCCGGCGCCGACGTACGACGACGAGGCGCCGCTCCAGGCCCATGTCACCAACCTGGACGCCGACAACTTCCTCGGCCGTATCGCGCTGCTGCGCGTGCAGCAGGGCGAGCTGAAGAAGGGCCAGACCGTCGCGTGGATGAAGCGCGACGGGTCGGTTCAGAACGTCCGCATCGCCGAGCTGATGATGACGGAGGCGCTGACCCGCAAGCCGGCCGAGAAGGCGGGACCGGGCGACATCTGCGCCGTCGCCGGCATCCCGGACATCATGATCGGTGAGACTCTCGCCGACCCGGAGAACGCCGTCGCCCTGCCGCTGATCACGGTCGACGAGCCGGCGATCTCCATGACCATCGGCACCAACACCTCGCCGCTGGTCGGCCGGGGCGGCACCGGCAAGGGCGCGGACAACAAGGCCGCGGTCAAGGACCGCAAGGTCACCGCGCGCCAGGTCAAGGACCGTCTCGACCGCGAGCTGATCGGCAATGTCTCGCTGCGCGTCCTGGACACCGACCGCCCGGACGCCTGGGAGGTCCAGGGCCGCGGCGAACTGGCCCTCGCCATCCTCGTGGAGACGATGCGCCGGGAGGGCTTCGAGCTGACCATCGGCAAGCCGCAGGTGGTCACCAGGGAGATCGACGGCAAGCTCCACGAGCCGGTCGAGCGGATGACGATCGATGTGCCCGAGGAGCACATGGGCGCCGTCACCCAGCTCATGGGCACCCGCAAGGGCCGCATGGACAATATGTCCAACCACGGTTCCGGCTGGGTCCGCATGGAGTTCGTCGTCCCCTCCCGCGGACTGATCGGCTTCCGCACGGAGTTCCTGACCAACACCCGCGGCACGGGCATCGCCCACTCCATCCACGAGGGCCACGAGCCCTGGTTCGGCACGCTCACCACCCGCAACAACGGCTCCCTGGTCGCCGACCGGTCGGGTTCGGTCACCGCCTTTGCGATGACGAACCTCCAGGAGCGCGGCGTGCTCTTCGTGGAGCCGGGCACCGAGGTGTACGAGGGCATGATCGTCGGCGAGAACTCCCGCTCCGACGACATGGACGTCAACATCACCAAGGAGAAGAAGCTCACCAACATGCGCTCCTCCACGGCCGATGTGACGGAATCCATTGTTCCGCCGCGCAAGCTCTCGCTGGAGCAGTCGCTGGAGTTCTGCCGCGACGACGAGTGCGTCGAGGTCACCCCGGAGGCCGTCCGCATCCGCAAGGTGAACCTGGACGCCCGCGAGCGCGCACGTGCCGCCTCCCGGGCCAAGCACGCCTGAACCGACCGGAGCTGACGACGAAGGCCCGGCCCCCCGCGGACGCTGCGGGGGGCCGGGCCTTCGTCAACCGGTTTCCCTGACCCGGGCTGACGCCGGTGTCCGAAAATCGAGCGTTGCTCTCCGGAACATGTGTTAACGGTCCGTTTCGCACGTGTCTGTCTGTGCTCGCTTTGTCCGGATTTCGGGCTTCGGCACCCTGGCGATGTTGTCAAAACGAGACCCTTTAAGTGTGGTTTACGGCCCGGACGTACTTAATAGTTGGCTCCACTGAGCTCGGGTCAATGGGTCACGCGCTGTGGGGAGCGCCGACTCACGAGCACACTCGGGACATGAGATTCAGCGCCGTCAGGGGTGTCGGCGCGGCTTCGAATGCCCATCTTGTAGTGAAAAGTGGACTCTTGAGGAGGAACCCATGCGCGGTGCCAAGAGCGCCAAGTGGGTCGCGGGTGCGATCATCGTGGCGATGTCGGCCACTGCCTGTGGCAGCAGCGACAGCGGCGACGGCAAGGACAAGGGCAACGGCAACAAGCCCGCGGGCTATGTCTCGATCGACGTCGGTGAGCCGCAGAAGCCGCTGATTCCGGCCGACACGAACGAGAGCAACGGCTCGTACGTCATCCAGGCGCTCTTCACCCAGCTTCTGGACTTTGACGCCAACGGCGAGATCGTCTACACCAACGCCGAGTCCGTCAGCACCGAGGACTCCAAGACCTGGACCGTCAAGCTCAAGCCGGGCTGGAAGTTCCACAACGGCGAGGCGGTCACCTCGCAGTCGTACATCGACGCGTGGAACTGGTACGCCAACATCAAGAACAACCAGCAGAACAGCTTCTGGTTCGGTGACATCGTCGGCTACGACGACGTCCACCCGGAGAAGGGCGAGCCGAAGGCCGACAAGATGTCGGGTCTGAAGGCCGTCGACGACACCACCTTCACCATCGAGCTGAAGGACAAGGTCCCGTACTTCAACTACAAGCTGGGCTACTCCACTTGGGCCCCGCTGCCGAAGGTCTTCTACGACGACCCGAAGGCGTTCGGCCAGAAGCCGGTCGGCAACGGCCCGTACAAGTTCGAGAAGTGGACCCACAAGAAGCTGATCCAGGTCGCGGCCAACCCTGACTACAAGGGTCCGGACAAGGCTGCGAACAAGGGCATCCAGTTCAAGAACTACACCACCGTCGAGGCGGCGTACCAGGACGTCCTCTCCGGCAACCTGGACATCATCCGCCAGGTCGGCCCGACGGACCTGCCGAAGTACAAGCAGGACCTGGGCAACGGCGCGATCGAGCAGCCGTACGCGGCCATCCAGTCGCTGGTCCCGGCCTTCTACAGCAAGACCTTCAAGGACATCGACCCGAAGGTCCTGCAGGGTCTGTCCATGGCGATCGACCGTGACACGATCACCAAGACGGTGCTGAACAACACCCGTACGCCTGCGACGAGCTTCACCCCGCCGCAGGTCAAGGGCAACCAGGACCTGGGTACGGACGTCTTCACCTACAACCCGGAGAAGGCGAAGAAGCTGATCACCGAGGGCGGCGGCGTCCCGGAGAACAAGTTCTTCATCCAGTACAACAGCGACGGCGGCCACAAGGAGTGGGTGACCGCGGTCTGCGAGTCGATCCGCAAGGCCACCGGCGTGGACTGCGTCGGCGACCCGAAGCCGGACTTCCCGACCGACCTCGAGGCCCGTGACAACGACCAGGTGAAGTCGATGTACCGCGGTGGCTGGGTGGCCGACTACCCGGTCAACGTCAACTTCATCAAGGAGCTTTACCACACCAACGCCGAGTCCAACAACGGTCGTTTCTCCAACAAGGAGATCGACAAGATGATGGCGGAAGGCGACAAGGCGAACTCCCTGGACGAGGCCGTGAAGGCCTACCAGGAGGTCGAGAAGAAGCTGCTCGAGGAGATGCCCGCCATCCCGCTGTGGTACTACCGCATCAACGGTGGCCACGGCGACAAGGTCGACAACGTCAAGGTCGACTTCCACGGTGACATCGAGCTGACGCAGGTCTCGACCAAGTAAGCGCCTGCGGGCCTCATCCCCACTCGGCCGTCAACCGCCGCCGCCGGGGCATCCGGCGGCGGCGGAGGTCCGGGGGCTGTCCGCATACGGGCAGCCCCCGTTCCGCGTTAACCCCTCACGGAGGCACCCATGGGGCGCTACGTCGCACGACGACTGCTCCAGATGATCCCGGTGTTCATCGGGTCAACATTTTTGATCTTCGCCATGATGTTCGCGCTCCCCGGCGACCCCGTCAGAGCGCTCATGGGAGAACAGGCGTACGACCCCGCCGTCGTCGCGCACATCAGAGCCGACCTCGGTCTCGACCAGCCGCTCTGGCAGCAGTACGCCACCTATCTGTGGCATCTGGTGCAGGGCGACTTCGGCACCGAGATCGCGAGCAAGCGCGAGATTTCCGAGATCATCGCCCAGGCGTTCCCGGTGACCATCCGGCTGACGCTGTTCGCCTTCACCTTCACGGTGCTCGTCGGCATCAGCCTCGGTGTGATCGCGGGCCTGCGTCCGGACTCCGTCCGCGACCGTGGTCTGCTCACCCTGACGCTGGTTCTGATCTCGATGCCCTCGTTCGTGCTGGGCTACCTGATGCAGTACCTGTTCGCCTTCCAGTGGGGCATCACCACGCCGACGGTGCAGGACTCGAACAACTTCGGGGACCTCTTCCTGCCGGCCGTGGTCCTCGGCTCACTCTCCCTGGCGTATGTGGCCCGGCTGACGCGCACCTCGATGGCCGAGAACCTGCGCGCCGACTACATGCGCACCGCCGTCGCCAAGGGACTGCCGCGCCGCCGTATCGTCGGCGTCCATCTGATGCGCAACTCCCTCATCCCGGTGGTCACCTTCCTCGGCACGGACATCGGCAACCTGATGACCGGCGCCATCGTCACCGAGGGCATCTTCAATGTGCAGGGCGTCGGCAAGACCATCTTCGACGCGCTCACCCGGCGTGAAGGCTCGACGGTCGTGGGCATCGCCTCGCTGATCGTCCTTGTCTTCCTGCTCACCAGCCTGCTCGTCGACCTGCTCTACGCGGTCCTGGACCCGAGGATCCGCTATGCCTGAGAAGACCGCCACGACCCCCGAGACCGACGTGACCGTCGAGGCGGCGACAGCCGCCGCCGTCGACGCCTCGGTCACCGACACCGGGCCCGCGCCCGACAAGGCACGCAGCCTCTGGTCCGACGCCTGGCACGATCTGCGCCGCAACCCGCTGTTCCTGGTGTCCGCGGTGCTGATCTTCATCCTGCTGGTCATCGCGACTTTCCCCAGCCTGTTCACCAGCGCCTCGCCGCGCGACGCGGACCTGGTCAACCACTATCTCCAGGCCCCGAACTGGAGCCACTTCTTCTCCCCGGACTGGTTCGGCTACGACGGCCAGGGACGGTCGATCTACGCGCGTGTGCTCTACGGGGCCCGGGCCTCGATCATGGTCGGCGTCGGCGTCACCGTCCTGGTGACCCTGCTCGGCACCCTCGTCGGCATGCTCGCCGGCTACTTCGGCGGCTGGGTGGACACCCTGCTCTCCCGGCTGACCGACGTCTTCTTCGGCATCCCGTTCCTGCTGGGCGCCCTGGTCATCCTCACCAGCTTCGAGAAGCGCGAGGTGTGGGTCGTCATCCTGGCCCTTGCCTTCCTCGGCTGGACCCAGATCGCACGTGTCGCCCGCGGCTCCGTGATCACTATCAAGCAGGCGGACTACGTCGTCGCGGCCAAGGCGCTCGGCGCCTCCACCAGCCGCATCCTGGTGAAGCACATCCTGCCGAACGCCCTTGCGCCGATCATCGTCGTCGCCACCATCGCCCTCGGCGGCTACATCGCGGCCGAGGCGACGCTGTCCTTCCTCGGCATCGGTCTCACCGAGCCGACGGTCTCCTGGGGCGTCGACGTCTCCTCCGCCCGTGAGCAGCTCCGCAACGCACCCCATGTGCTGATCGTGCCGTCGGTGATGGTCTCGATCACGGTGCTCTCGTTCCTCATGTTCGGCGATGCTGTGCGCAACGCCCTCGACCCCAAGCTGCGCTGAGGGAGGCGTACATGACCATCATCGACAAGGCCGCTGAGGCGCCCGCCCCGCGCGGCGCCGGCGAGAACGGCCATCCGCTGCTGCAAGTCCGCGACCTCCACGTGGAGTTCCACACCCGTGACGGCGTCGCCAAGGCCGTCAACGGCGTCAACTACACCGTGGACGCCGGAGAGACGCTCGCCGTGCTCGGCGAGTCCGGCTCCGGCAAGTCCGTCACCGCGCAGGCGATCATGGGCATCCTCGACATGCCGCCCGGACGCATCCCCAAGGGCGAGATCCTCTTCCGCGGCGAGGACATGCTCACCATGTCCTCGGACGAGCGGCGGCGGCTCCGCGGCCGGAAGATCGCGATGATCTTCCAGGACGCGCTGTCCTCCCTCAACCCCGTGCTCTCCGTCGGCTATCAGCTCGGCGAGATGTTCCGGGTGCACCAGGGCCTGTCCAAGAAGGACGCGAAGGCCAAGGCCATCGAGCTGATGGACCGGGTGAAGATCCCGGCCGCCAGGGCCCGGGTCAACGACTACCCGNTCTGGAGCCGGATCTGATCATCGCCGACGAGCCGACGACGGCGCTGGACGTGACCGTGCAGGCGCAGGTGATGGAGCTGCTCGCGGAGTTGCAGCGCGAGTACAACATGGGTCTGATCCTGATCACCCACGATCTGGGTGTGGTCGCGGATGTGGCCGACAAGATCGCGGTGATGTACGCGGGACGGATCGTGGAGACCGCCCCCGTACACGAGCTGTACAAGCGCCCGGCGCACCCGTACACCCGCGGTCTGCTCGACTCGATCCCGCGCCTGGACCAGAAGGGCCAGGAGCTGTACGCGATCAAGGGCCTGCCGCCCAACCTGACGCGCATCCCCACCGGCTGCGCGTTCAACCCGCGCTGCCCCAAGGCGGACGACCTCTGCCGTACCGAGATCCCGGCGCTGGCGCCGGTGACCGAGCAGGACGGCAGTGAGCTGCCCGGCCGCGGAAGCGCGTGCCACTTCTGGAAGGAGACGATCCATGGCTGAGCCGAAGAAGGACGAGGCCCAGTCGGAGGCCGTCGACGCGACCGCCGAGCAGCCCGAGGCCGCGAGCGCCCCGGCCCGGCGCGGTGAGCCCATCCTCCAGGTGCGCAATCTGGTCAAGCACTTCCCGCTGACCCAGGGCATCCTGTTCAGGCGGAAGATCGGCGCGGTCAAGGCCGTCGACGGCGTCTCCTTCGACCTCTACAAGGGCGAGACCCTCGGCATCGTCGGCGAGTCCGGCTGCGGCAAGTCCACCGTCGCCAAGCTGCTGATGACGCTGGAGACCGCCACCTCCGGCGAGGTGTTCTACAAGGGCGAGGACATCACCAGGCTGTCGGGGCGGGCGCTGAAGGCGGTGCGCCGCAATATCCAGATGGTGTTCCAGGACCCGTACACCTCGTTGAATCCGCGGATGACGGTCGGGGACATCATCGGGGAGCCGTTCGACATCCATCCGGAGGTNCTACAAGGGCGAGGACATCACCAGGCTGTCGGGGCGGGCGCTGAAGGCGGTGCGCCGCAATATCCAGATGGTGTTCCAGGACCCGTACACCTCGTTGAATCCGCGGATGACGGTCGGGGACATCATCGGGGAGCCGTTCGACATCCATCCGGAGGTCGCGCCGAAGGGCGACCGGCGGCGTCGGGTGCAGGAGCTGCTCGATGTGGTGGGTCTGAACCCGGAGTACATCAACCGCTATCCGCACCAGTTCTCCGGCGGCCAGCGCCAGCGCATCGGCATCGCCCGCGGACTCGCGCTCAACCCCGAGATCATCATCTGCGACGAGCCGGTCTCCGCGCTCGACGTCTCGGTGCAGGCGCAGGTCATCAACCTNGGACGCCGAGATCTACGACCACCCCACCCACCCCTACACCCAGGCCCTGCTCTCCGCGGTCCCGGTGCCGGACCCGGAGGCCCGCGAAGGCCGCGAGCGGATCATCCTCACCGGTGACGTCCCCTCGCCGGCGAACCCGCCCTCCGGCTGCCGCTTCCGCACCCGCTGCTGGAAGGCCCAGGACAAGTGCGCCGAGGAGGTGCCGCTGCTGGCGGTCCCCGAGCGCTTCCAGGGCTCCGACTCCCCGGCGGCGCATGAATCGGCGTGCCACTTCGCCGAGGACAAGGACGTCGTCCACGCCGCCTGAGCAGTCGCGAGGCCGATAGCCGAAGGCGCCCGGAACCCCCGCAGGGGTTCCGGGCGCCTTCGCGTCTCTCTGTCTCTCTGTCTCTCTGTCTTTGTCTCTCAGTCTCCGCGTCCCCCTCCGTCCCGCGTTGTCCCGGGTCGACACACCGGGCCGTGGGACGCCTGCTGAAGGCCCCGGTCCTCCTGGAGGCTTGGGCAAGGGCTCGTACCAAGCCCCATGCCTCCGGAAGGAACTGACGATGACGCAGATCGCTAAGCCGTACCCGGACCGCCCGGACCGCCCGGACCGCCCGGACCGCCCGGACCGCCCGGACCGCCCGGACGACCCGGACCACCTTGCCTGCCCGGGCCGCGCGGGCTGCCCGTCCTGCCCGGACCACGGGGGCTACTGGGCCTACGGGGGCTACTCGGCCCACGGGGACTTCCTGGGCCGCGCGGAGTACCCGCCCTGCCCGGCCCCTGCGGACCATCCGCCGCAGCCGACCCGGCGCGCACTGCTCGGCGGCGCGCTCGCGCTGGGGGCGGCGGGCGTCCTGCCGTTCGCCGCGGCCGGACAGGCGCACGCGGCCGACCCGGTGATCTCCGGCTGTGCGGTGTGGGGCGCCCGGCCGCCCAGCGAGCCCGTGAAGCTGCTCCGGACCGGCCCACACAAGATCATCGTGCATCACACGGCGACCGCGAACAGCGCCGACCATTCCAAGGCCCACTCGTTCGCCTTCGCCCGCTCGGTGCAGAAGCACCACATGGACGCCAACGGCTGGATCGACACCGGCCAGCACTTCACGGTCAGCCGGGGCGCGCACATCCTGGAGGGCCGGCACCGCAGCGCCGCCGCGCTCCAGGACGGGAACAGGCAGGTGGAGTCGTCCCACAGCACCGGTCAGAACACGGTCGCCGTCGGCATCGAGACGGAAGGCACATACACCTCCGTGGAGCCGCGCACCGCACAGTACGCCGCGCTGGTGAGGCTGTGCGCACACATCTGCCGCCAGTACCGGCTGCGCGCCTACCAGATCTACGGCCACCGCGACTTCAACCAGACCTCCTGCCCCGGCGACCGCCTCTACGACCTGCTGCCGAAGCTGCGCGCCGACGTCGCGGCGGCGATCGGCGGCGATCCGGCCGCGCCGGTCTGGCCGCTGCTGCGTTCGGGGGACTCCGGGGAGCGTGTGAAGACCCTGCAGCACCTGCTGGTGGGGCACGGAGCGTCGCTCACCCCCGACGGCGCCTTCGGGCCGCTCACCGAGACGGCCGTGCGGGACTTCCAGAAGCTGAAGAAGGCGTCGGTCGACGGCATCGCGGGGCGGCAGACCTGGAACCAGCTCATCATCCCGGTGGGCCGCGGAGACACGGACGACGCGGTGAAGGCCGTGCAGAGCCAGCTGGTCTCGCGGGGCCACTCCATCGCGGTCGACGGCCGGTTCGGCCGTGCGACGCGGGCCGCGCTGTCGTCCTTCCAGCGCGGGAAGGGCCTCCCGCCCGACGGCGCGGCGGACGCGCGAACGTGGAGTCACATGGTCGTCTGAGCGTCCCAGGGCGTCCCAGGGGGGGCGCGTGGGATGCGGGGCCGCCGGGTGCGCGTGGCCGTGGAAGCGGCACCCCAGTGAAGGGGCGGCCCCGGGCGGGAGCCGAGCGCGTCCGCTCGTCCGGGCACGTCTGCCCGTGCTCGAGGCCGGTCCGGTCGGAAGTGCCACGGTCCGGCACTGTGAGCCGTTGAACGAGTGGGCCACCGTGCCGGGGTCTACCGGATGGCAGCGAGGACCCGATTCCGCAACGTCTCGTCGGCGAGGGCGTCCGGGCTCCGCCACTCGGACGCGCTCACCTCCTCGTGCTGCAACGTCACGTCCACGGGTCCCTTGGTGCCGAACAGGTATCTCACGTCAGCGTGCTGGTGAGCCGGCTCGCCCTTGGCGTCGTTCGCGGGAATGTCGTGCACGTCGATGTGGACGGGGCCGGGAAGAAGGGGCGTGACGCTCGCACGAATGCCGGTCTCCTCGGTCAGCTCACGGAGCGCGGCACCCGTCAGGTTCACGTCCTCGGGCTCCAGGTGCCCGCCCGGAGTGAGGTATTTCCCGAGCGCGTTGTGTCGGATGAACAGCACGTCGCCGTTCTCGTTGGCCAGCACCGCCCCCGCGGTGACGTGCAGCGGGAACGTCTTGCGGCTGGTGAGGTCGTCTCCATCGTCCAGCCGTTGTAGGACGATGGACAGCGCGGGCTTTTCCTCCGGGTGAGCTGAGGTGTACCCGGTGACGGTCTCGCGGATGTGTTCGGGAGTGATCGGCATGGTTCACCTGTTGTTGTAGTAGTGGAGCCAGGTGGCGGCGATTTTGCTTCGGTCGGCCGCCGCTACCTCGTGCATCGTGGCGTCAAGGTCACCATGGGCGAGGGCACGCACGCTCGCGATGATCTCCGCCTGTACCAGGAAGATGAACGGTCCCACGGACGCACCGTGGATGAAATTCACCGCCTCGCCCCCGTTGAGCAAGTAGAAGTAGTGGCCGGTCGTGCTGTAGCGGGTGACGTGCTCTCCCGCGGTGTTCCTGGTGTAGCCGTCCGGCAACCCCTCCAACTCCAACTCGTCTTCCGAGCTGGTCACGGTGGCGACATAGGCCCCGTTCCTGAGTTCGGGGAAGTCCTCGCCCCGCAGGGACAGTGAGCCCGTGGCGCACAGGACGAGCCCCGCGTTCTTCAACGCTCCGTCCCGGTCTCGGGCTACGCTGAATCCCTGCGACAGAGCCTGTGCCCGCCGTACCGGGTCGATGTCGTACACCGTGACGTGCAAACCCTTGGCGTGGAGCAGACGGGCAATGGAGCTGCCGAGCTTGCCGAAGCCGAGCACCAGCGCAGGGCGGCCGGTCGCGCTGACAGTCCCTGAGTGGCCGGACGCGGTGGGACGCATGGAAGCTGCGCAGAAGGGGACACGAACCCGAATCGGCATGTCCGACGTGCACACGGTCACTGCCATGACGGAACAGCTCTCGTCCATGGACGACCAATTCGGGGGCCGTACCGCCCGTCCCCTCGCCGCAACCTTCCTGGTGAACACCGTTGCGCCATTCCTGCGCACGGACGGTCCCGAGGACGTGCGCAAAGCGATGATGTCGGCGGCATCCGACCTCTGCTACCTCACCGGATACATGGCGGTTGATGAGGGTTTGCACGGGCTCGCGCAGCGCTACTACCTGAAAGCGCTAGAGCTTGCGGGAGCGTCGGAAGATCACCTGACGTACTGCACCACGCTCCGCGGCATGAGCGTGCAAGCGGTGGACCTCCATCAAGGCCCGATGGCTAAGCGGCTTGCGGATGCTGCGGCGTCGTCCTCCCCGCAAGCGGGACCCCGGATGCGCGCCTTCCTCGCTGGTCAGCAAGCACATGCGGCCGCGCAGACCGGAGACCGACGGTCCGCACTCATGTACTTGCAGGAAGCGGAAGCGGCCATGGACAAGGCAGAGTCCCGCGGCAAGGTCTTCGGCTCGTACGACCCCGCAGCGCTCAACTACCACACCAGCCAAGTGCGCTTCGAAATGGGCGACGTACACGGGGCCGTTGCCGCCATGCAGGAATCGGACCGGCTTCGGTACAGCATCTATCGACGGACGCGCGTCAAGGAACGTGCGATCCTCGCCGAGCGGCAGCTATCCGTGGGCCATCTCGAAGCCGCGTGCCAAACGTGGGGGCTCGCGCTGGACGATTACCCCCTAGTCAACTCGGGCCGTATCGACAAGCGCATGACGGACATGTTCAACCTGATTCGGCCCCATGCTCGGAACCATGATGCGCAAGCGCTGTACGAGCGCGCCCGTGCCGTCGTCCGGCCCGAGCTGGTCCCGGCATAGCGAGAGCCCCGACAAACCCCCGTTCGGGAAGCATGACGGGGCTATGGCTGCGTGGTCCGCGATCGTAAAGAGGGCTCCACAGAAACGCTCTAATGAGCCATGCGAGTCTTTCCCTCCCTGCCGTTCTTTTGCGGCTCGGAGAGGGGATCACCCCCTGGTCAGGGTCACCGGCAGCGAGGCTTGACACGCTCGGCAGCGCAACCGCCCGGTTGATGCTTCGCGGTCTCGCGGTTGTGGCACGACGTGCACAGCGGACGTAGACGAGCCCAGGCGTCCGGATCGGACACGCCCCGAGCGACCAGGGAACGTCGCGTCTCGGGGAAGTGGCCGACCACTCCAGAACTATGACTCTGGAGCATCGAGGCTTCCCGAAACCGGGGCTCCGCCCTCGGACCCCGTTCTACGGGGGCTTCGCCCCCGGACCCCGCGCCTCAAGCGACGGTGAGGCTTGGTGTGCCGGTCCTCAAGCGACGGTGAGGCTTGGTGTGCCGGTCCTCAAGCGACGGTGAGGCTTGGTGTGCCGGTCCTCGATCGCCGGCGAGGTTTGGTGTGGCCATCCTCAACGCCGGACGGGCTGGGGAATCCAGCCCGTCCGGGGTTTGAGGACACGGCCTTCAGGCCGTACCGGGGTCTGGGGGCCTGCCCCCGGTTTCGGGAAGGGGCGGGCTGGGGGAGAACAACCCACCCTGACCCGCCCCCGTCGGGCAAGCGCAGGCCGGGAGCGACGCCCCCACATGGGCGGGCGGCCGGGAGGAGGCCGCTCCGTACGCTTCCCGGCCGGGCCGGGGGCCGCTCCGTACCGCTCTCCCGGCCGGGCCGGGGGCCGCTCCGTACCGCTCTCCCGGCCGGGCCGGAGGCCGCTCCGCCATTCGGAGCACCCCCTCACCCCCGCACCAAGTGAAAGCGCGTTTCGCCCCGCTATGCAGTGATATGACGGTCAGCGTATGACGTTGACCCGAGGAGGCACTCCATGCGTGGAGCCACGCACGCCAGATGGGTCGCCTGCGCACTTGTCGTCGCCCTCGCGGCCACGGCCTGCGGCGGAGGCGACAGCGACACCGGGGGCGGCGGCTCCGACGGCATCGTGACCTCCTCGTGGGGAGACCCCCAGAACCCCCTGGAGCCGGCCAACACCAACGAGGTGCAGGGCGGCAAGGTCCTCGACATGATCTTCCGTGGGCTCAAGCGCTACAACCCGGAGACCGGTGCGGCCGAGGACATGCTCGCCGAGTCGATCGAGACGGACGACTCGATCAACTTCACCATCACACTCAAGGACGGCTGGACCTTCTCCAACGGCGAGGCCGTCACCGCCCAGTCCTTCGTCGACGCCTGGAACTACGGCGCGTACCTGGAGAACAACCAGCGCAACGCCTTCTTCTTCAGCGACATCGCCGGCTACGACGACGTGCACCCGGAGGAGGGTCAGCCCACCGCCGAGACCATGAGCGGACTGAAGGTCGTCGACGACACGAGCTTCACGGTCCAGCTCAGCGCGCAGTTCTCCACCTGGCCCGACACCCTCGGCTACGCCGCCTTCGCGCCGCTGCCCCAGGCGTTCTTCGACGACCACGACGCCTGGCTGGCCAAGCCCGTCGGGAACGGGCCGTACGCCGTCGACTCGTACCAGCGCGGCTCCAAGATGTCGTTGCGCCGCTGGGACGACTACCCGGGTGACGACAAGGCCCAGAACGGCGGCATCGACCTCAACGTCTACACGGACAACACGACCGCCTACACCGATCTGACCGCGGGCAATCTGGACCTCGTCGACGACATCCCCGCCTCCCAGCTGGCCAACGTCGAGGCCGACCTCGGCGACCGCTACATCAACACCCCCGCCGGCATCATCCAGACACTCGCCTTCCCCTATTACGACCCCGCCTGGAACACCCCGGACAGCGACAAGGTCCGCAAGGGCATCTCCCGGGCGATCAACCGGGACCAGATCACCCAGACGATCTTCCAGAACACCCGCACCCCCGCCAAGGACTGGACCTCGCCCGTCCTCGGCGAGGAGGGCGGCTACCGGGACAATCTCTGCGGCGAGTTCTGCGAGTACGACCCGGATGCGGCCAAGAGCCTGATCGAGGAGGGCGGGGGCCTGCCCGGCGGCCGGATGACCATCTCGTACAACGCCGACACCGGCTCGCACAAGGAGTGGGTCGACGCCGTCTGCAACAGCATCAACAACGCACTGGACAACGAACAGGCCTGCGTCGGCAACCCCATCGGCACCTTCGCGGACTTCCGCAATCAGATCACCCAGAGCCGGATGACCGGTCCGTTCCGGGCCGGCTGGCAGATGGACTACCCGCTGATCCAGAACTTCCTGGAGCCGCTCTACTACACCAACGCCTCTTCCAACGACGGCAAGTGGAGCAACGAGCAGTTCGACGAACTCGTCGACCAGGCCAACGCCGAGAGCGACATGGCCACGGCCGTCGACACCTTCATCCAGGCGGAGGAGATCGTCCGCGACGACATGGCCGCCGTCCCGCTCTGGTACCAGAACGGCAGCGCGGGCTACTCGCAGCGCATCTCCAATGTGAAGCTCAACCCCTTCAGCGTCCCGGTCTACAACGAGATCACGGTCAACTGACCCGGATCCCCACGGCCCGGCACACCCCGCGTGCCGGGCCGTCCCCCGTCTCCCTTCGTCCGAGGAGCCTCGATGGGACGCTATGTGATCCGGCGTCTGCTGCAGATGGTCCCGGTCTTCTTCGGCGCCACCTTGCTGATCTTCCTCATGGTGAATGTGATGGGCGACCCCATCGCGGGACTGTGCGGCGAGCGGGCCTGCGATCCGGCCACCGAGGCCCAGCTGCGTCAGGAGTTCGGACTCGACAAGCCGCTGTGGCAGCAATACCTGACCTACATGGGGAACCTGTTCACCGGGGACTTCGGCACCGCGTTCAACGGCCAGCCGGTGATCGACCTGATGGCCGACGCCTTCCCCATCACCATCCGGCTCACCCTGGTCGCCATCGTCTTCGAGATCATCATCGGCATCAGCCTCGGGGTCGTCACCGGGCTGCGGCGCGGCCGCCCCGTCGACACGAGCGTTCTGGTCCTCACCCTGGTCGTGATCTCGGTCCCGACCTTCGTCACCGGGCTGCTCGCGCAACTGCTCTTCGGCGTGAAATGGGATCTGATCCGCCCGGCCGTCTCCCCCGAGGCGCCGCTCGACGAACTGATCCTGCCCGGGCTCGTCCTCGCCTCCGTCTCCCTCGCGTACGTCACCCGGCTCACCCGCACCTCCATCGCGGAGAACACCCGCTCCGACTACGTCCGCACCGCCAAGGCGAAAGGCCTGCCCCGGCGGCGGGTGATCAGCAGGCATCTGCTGCGGAACTCGCTGATTCCCGTGGTCACCTTTATCGGCACCGACATCGGCGCGCTGATGGGCGGGGCCATCGTCACCGAACGCATCTTCAACATCCACGGCGTGGGCTACCAGCTCTACCAGGGCATCGTGCGGCAGAGCAGCCAGACCGTCGTCGGCTTCGTCACCGTGCTCGTGCTCGTCTTCCTGCTGGCCAACCTGCTGGTCGACCTCCTGTACGCCGTACTCGACCCGAGGATCCGGTATGCCTGAGCAGCCACCGCAGGAACCGCAGCCGGCGGATGCGCCGGAGCGACCGGATCCGCCGGAGTCGCAGCCGTCACGGCATCCCAAGCTCCCGTACGACGATCACGAGGATCAGGCCATGGCCCCGACCGGCCAGGGCGGGGCCATGGACTTCGCCATGGACGAGAGCGAGACGCTGGAGAAGACCCCGGACGGTCCCGAGGGCACCGGGCCGGCCGAGAAGCCTCGCAGCCTCTGGTCCGACGCCTGGCACGATCTGCGCCGCAACCCGGTCTTCATCATCTCCGGACTGATCATTCTCTTTCTGATCTTCATCTCCCTGTGGCCGTCTGCGATCGCTTCGGGCAGCCCCTTGGACTGCGATCTGTCCAAGGCCCAACAGGGCTCCCAGCCCGGCCACCCCTTCGGCTTCAACGGACAGGGCTGCGACGTCTACACGCGCGTCGTCTACGGAGCCCGTACATCCGTCTCCGTCGGCATCCTCGCCACGCTCGGGGTCGCCCTGCTCGGCTCGGCGCTCGGCGGGTTCGCCGGCTTCTTCGGGCGCGGCTGGGACGCGGCCCTGTCCCGGGTCGCCGACATCTTCTTCGGCATCCCGGTCGTCCTCGGCGGGCTGGTCCTGCTCTCCGTCGTCACCAGCTCCACTATCTGGCCGGTCATCGGCTTCATGGTGCTCCTCGGCTGGCCGCAGATCTCCCGCATCGCCCGCGGCTCGGTCATCACCGCCAAACAGAACGACTACGTCCAGGCGGCGCGGGCGCTCGGCGCGTCCAGCAGCCGGATGCTGTTGCGCCATATCGCGCCCAACGCGGTCGCGCCCGTGATCGTGGTGGCGACCATCGCGCTCGGCACGTACATCGCCCTGGAGGCCACCCTGTCGTACCTCGGCGTCGGGCTGAAGCCGCCCACCGTCTCCTGGGGCATCGACATCTCGTCCGCGTCCCCGTACGTGCGCAACGCGCCGCACATGCTGCTCTGGCCGGCGGGCGCGCTGGCGATCACGGTGCTGGCGTTCATCATGCTCGGCGACGCGGTGCGCGACGCCCTCGACCCCAAGCTGCGCTGAGGAAGGGCCCGCCCATGCTGCTCGAAGTGCGCGATCTGCACGTGGAGTTCCATACGAGGGACGGCGTCGCCAAGGCCGTGAACGGCGTCAACTACACCGTGGAGGCGGGCGAGACGCTCGCCGTGCTCGGTGAGTCCGGGTCGGGCAAGTCCGTCACCGCGCAAGCCGTCATGGGCATCCTCGACATCCCCCCAGGGAAGATCGCAGGCGGCGAGATCCTCTTCAAGGGCCGGGATCTGCTGAAGCTCAAGGAGGACGAGCGGCGCAAGCTCCGCGGCTCGGGCATGGCCATGATCTTCCAGGACGCGCTCTCCGCGCTGAACCCCGTGCTGACCGTGGGGGACCAGCTCGGCGAGATGTTCACCGTGCACCGGGGCATGTCCCGCAAGGACGCGCGGGCGAAAGCGGTCGAGCTGATGGACCGGGTGCGCATCCCGGCGGCCCGGGAGCGGGTGCGGCAGTATCCCCACCAGTTCTCGGGCGGTATGCGTCAGCGCATCATGATCGCGATGGCGCTGGCTCTGGAGCCGGATCTGATCATCGCCGACGAGCCGACGACGGCGCTGGNGTTGCAGCGCGAGTACAACATGGGTCTGATCCTGATCACCCACGATCTGGGTGTGGTCGCGGATGTGGCCGACAAGATCGCGGTGATGTACGCGGGACGGATCGTGGAGACCGCCCCCGTACACGACATCTACAAGGCGCCCGCCCACCCCTACACCCGCGGACTGCTGGAGTCGATCCCCCGTCTGGACCAGAAGGGCCAGGAGCTGTACGCGATCAAGGGCCTGCCGCCCAACCTGACGCGCATCCCGCCGGGGTGCGCCTTCAACCCGCGCTGCCCGCTGGCCCGGGATGTGTGCCGCACCGACGAGCCGCCGCTGTACGAGGTCTCGAGGACCCGCAGAAGCGCCTGCCACTTCTGGGAGGAGGCCATCCGTGGCTGAGACCGTCGCCGAGACGGCGGCCGGGACGGCGAAGCCCGGCGAGCCGATCCTCGAGGTCCGCGATCTCTACAAGCACTACCCGCTCACCCAGGGCATCCTCTTCAAGAAGCAGATCGGCGCGGTCAAAGCCGTCGACGGCGTGGATCTGGACCTGATGGCCGGTGAGACCCTCGGCGTGGTAGGCGAGTCGGGCTGCGGCAAGTCCACGCTCGCCAGGATGCTGGTACAGCTCGAACAGCCCACCTCGGGAAGCATCCGCTACAAGGGCGAGGACATCACCAGGCTGTCGGGGCGGGCGCTGAAGGCGGTGCGCCGCAATATCCAGATGGTGTTCCAGGACCCGTACACCTCGTTGAATCCGCGGATGACGGTCGGGGACATCATCGGGGAGCCGTTCGACATCCATCCGGAGGT
>NZ_JARWBG010000085.1:0-18921 GCF_029846775.1 Streptomyces chengmaiensis | reverse complement strand
CAGCACCACCTTGTCCGGCCGCCGCTCGACCTCCTCGATCACCAGCGCGGACAGGTACGGAAACAGTTCCAAGAGCACATCACGAGAGCACGCGATTCATGATCGCGAACAGGCGGCACGGCCCGCTCAACCGTCCGGATCACAAGATCGTCGACAGAACCAACTTGTGCGACTTGTAGAGGATGCCGACGGCCGTGGACTTGGTGGTCGGCTTCGAGCGGATGGTCACCGCGTTGGTCCCGTGCACTTTGTACGGCAGCGGCGGCTTGTTGTGGCAGTGCCACGAGGTGGACGCAGGGACGGCGGTTGTCGGTGCCGCGGTGGCCGCCGGGGCGGACAGCACCGGCAGGGCGACGGCGGCCGCGGTGGCGGCGAGCATGGCTATACGACGTGCAGACATACACAAACCTCCATAAAAGGGGTGCGGTTGGGTAGGGGTGTGCCTCGGCGATAAGTCAGTAAGCAGGTACTGGACGCAGGTGCCTCACCGCGTCGCCGGGGCCTGGAAGGGGGCGCTGGCCGTGGTCAGGTCACGGCGCTCCGGCCCTGATGCTCCGCGAAGGAGCGCTCTGGGGGCGCGTCGCTCAGCGGCGCGCGGTGCTAGAACCAGCTGGCGGCGACCCAGCCCTTCGTGCCGTATGAGCCGCTGGAGAGGGACTCGCCGTAGTACCAGCGGTTGCCGTACTTGTTGACGGCGGAGCACTCGATCCAGAACTCGCCGGCGGAGTCGAGGTGGCCCTTGGACTTGTAGGCCACACCCGGGCCGGTGCGGATGTTCGGCCACTCGAGGTTGGGGCCCCACACGGAGTGGTTGCGATCGTTTCTGGTGCAGGCGGACGAGCCGACAGCGGACGCGGGTGAGGCGACGGCCGCGAGACCGCCGAGCAGGACAGCGGTGGCCGTCGTCGTCATGACGGCGTTGCGGATGGCGGATCGCATGAGAAGAACCCTTCGGTGGAGGTGTTCGTCGAGGTGCGGGGGCCGCTGGAGGCGCGGCCCCCGCCCAGCGCGGCGGACGCGCTGGGGATCTGTGGATCAGCCGTGCGAAGCCGGCTGATCGCCCTGACAGGAGCGGCGCCGCGAGTACGGCGAGGCACCCACGGCAGCGAGGCCGACAGCGAGCATTCCGCTTGCGACGACGGTGAGTTCGCCCAGTGATATTCAGGGGCCTTTCGAATCAGGGCTTGACTCGGTCTCGGTCTCAGCCGACCGCCGGCTCATCGACCTCGACCTCGGCTGCCTGCTCCTGCTTGGCCTCGGGAGCCGGGGCCTGAGCCTGCGACTCCTTGGCCGCCGCCAGTGCCTCGCGGGCGGCGCGCATGGACGCGAACTGGTTGTCCAGCGTCTTGTCGTCGACCTTGAACTCGGAGGCCTCGACGGACTTGGTGTTGACCACCAGGCCAGTGCCGCGCGTCGCGGGCATCACGTTGCCCTTGAAGCCGTAGATGGTGCCGACTTCGTTGCCGTCCTTGTTCAGGATCGGCTCGGTGTTCGGACCCGCGGCCTTGACGATCTCCTCCATCTGGCCGGTGGAGTACGGAGCGCCGTTGTTGTAGCGGACCTTGCCGTCCTCGCCTTGAACCCGATCGGACTTCAGATGCAGGTTCGTCTGCTCCGGACCGCGCGGATCTCGAGCGTCGACCTGGACGTCGGCGTACTGGGACTTGCCGTCCTTGGTGACGCCGTTCTTGTAGACCTTCGCGATGAGGTTGACTCCGGTCATCGCGCCCTTGCCCTTGAGAAGTGCCATGATCTCTTCCCTCTGCTTGTTCCGACTGCCATCTGACAAGTCGGCCGCGATCAGTCGCATTATCCGGACAAGGCATTGAGTCCCGCCAGACACTCTTCACGCTAATACTCTCATAGGGTATTCAACAAGGCTAACGACTAGTCTTTATGTTGGCGTTCAAAGTCAGTCTGGATAGGGGGTGACTGCGAGTTAAATGCTATTCCGGTGTCCGTTGTGGTCACAGCCTGATCGACCTGGGCCTGGACCCGCACGACGAGGTCGGCGTCCAGTGACGAAGCCTTGGACCGCCGCATCCGCTCGGCCTGCTCGCGCTCGGCGCGCAGCTCCGCGATCCGGGAACGCAACACAAGGGTGCTGGATTCCTCGTCCGTCTGCTGAGGCGTCAGCTCCCGGGAGACCCGTGTCATCGCCGCGACATCGTCCACCGGCAGATCGGGAATTGCCTCGGCCTGGCCGGACTGGTCCAGGTAGTCCATCGCCGCCAGCAGCAGCCGCCGGCGGTCCCTGGTCGTCTCGACGAAGGTCTGGTGTGCGTGCGGCCCGATCTCGACGTCGGTGACGAAGTCGTAGCCCAGGTGGTGCAGGTCCAGGGCCTTGACCTCGTCGAAGTCATACGCGGCACCGGCGACGATTTTGAAGTCCGTGCTGACCGCGTCGGTCTCGGTACTCGCCTGGTCCTCGGCGCTCGACCCCACGCGCAGCACCAGGCCGGAGGAAGCGAGATCAGCCCGCAGGCCGTCCAGCTTCTGGTCATAGGACTGCTTCATTGTCCGGATGCGCGCGTCCAGCACCGCCCGGCCGCGCTTGCCTTCGGTCAGAAGCCGGCCGCCGGGCTGATCGTAGATCGTCCGGCCCAGGTTCTCGGCCTCCTCGGAGTCTTTCATCCGCTGCAGGGAGGCATCCGCGCGCAGCGCCATGAGCGAGAGCAGCCGCTGGCCGTAGGTCGCCACGTCCTGCTGCTGCTCGTACCACTGGCCGGCGTCACCGAGGAAGGGCAGGAAGTGCCGGTACTTGCTCATCAGCCGCCGGTGGTAGTTCTCCTCGAAGCGGTAGAAGTCGTAGAGCGGGCGCGAGTCCTCGGCGGCGACGCCGGCGTTCTCGGCCTGTTCCCACTGGTGCGTGAGGTCGCGGTAGACCCCGGCCTTCTCCCGGTGATGCTGCAGGCGTGAGGCGTAGCTGCGCAATCGGAAGCCGAAGGAGACCAAGTCGGCCCCAGCATTCTCGTCTTCGCCCTGCCGGTCCGCGGCGAGCGCCGCCATCTGCTGGTAGCCCATCCCCATGACTTCGAGCATCGGCGTGCGCACCCGCAGCTCCGACTCCGGCATGGCCCGCAGCATCTGGTAGATGCCGTTGACGGCGCGCTCCATGATCTGCGTACGTCCCTGCTCGACCAGCTTCTGCCATTCCTCCGTACTCAGAAACTCCTTCGCGCGGCGCTCGTTGGCGTAGTCGACGATGCGTTCCATGGCCTCCGGCATCGGGGACCCGGCACGGTCGAGTTGCTCCTTCACCAGTTCGGTCACCAGTTGGTTCGCCTTGCGCATGCGGGCGTCATTCGAGCCGGCGCGCCACAACGTTCGGTCTGCCGGCAGGCAAGCAAGCAGGAACTGCGGCAGGGACTCGGCGCGGATCCGCTCGTGCGCCCACCGCTTGATGAAGGTGGTGACGTTGCGCCGCTCGTAGCCGACGGCGCTGGAGAGATGAGCCACCGCCTGCTTCTCATCGAGCCAGGCGTCAACACCGCGGCGGAGCCTGGACTTGTGCCGGTCCAGGAGCTTGCCACGCTGCGTACCGGTCTTCGTCACCTGGCCCCGGCCGCCGTCGACCATGGCCAGGTGGCAGTGCACGTGCTCGGTGTCGACCTGGATGACCCCGACGTAGCGCAGGTCGTCGAAGCCGCTGGTGCCCGAGCTCATCCGCTCCAGACCGTGCATGATCGCCAGGCGCAGCTTCATCTGGTCGATGTGGCCGCGGTAGTCGCCGCGGGCCTCGCAGTGGAAGTCCTGATCGACGATGCGGTGCTTCCTCAGGTACTCCTCGTCGAAGGACAGCACCGTCTTGAGCACGGTCTTGCCGTTCTCGAAGTGCTGCTGGATGTCCTTGCCTGCCGCGCGCAGTTGCTCGTCGGAGAGTGAGACCGATCCGTAGCCGAAGGCCACGCCCCCGTCACCCTGGGCCTGGCGCATCTCATGCTTCGCCGCACTCCGCGAGATACCGGCGCGCTCGACGGCGGACTCCCGCGCCATGTAGCGCATGATGAAGTCGTCGGTGCGCAGGCGCTGGATCGGAGCCAGCGACTCGGTCGCCTGCTCGCGGGCCATGTACCGGGTGACGTAGTCACCCGGCGTCGCACCGCGCGATCCCTTGCCGCCGGGCAGCGGCACGCTGAACTCATTGACGATCACGATGTCCTGCTTCAGGCCCATCGTCGCTCTCCTTCCTGTCTCGGTACCGATGCACTACGGCCCCGGCTGCTGCTCGCCAGCAACCGGGGCCGCGCTCGTCATGCCTGATCCGTCCTCAGGACCCCAGGCTCTGCTCGCCGTCCTCGCCGACGTCCAGATCGGCCGCACGCTGGGCCACCTGGCGCTTGCGCTCGTCCAGGCTCGGAGCGGGCTTGACCTCACGTCGTCGGGTCTCCTGTTCCTGCTCCTCCAGCTCCAGGTCGAGATCCAGGTTCAGGTCGCGCTGCGCCTCACGGGCCGGAACCGGGGGAGCGAACGGCTCCTCCTGCTCCTCAGCCGTCTGCAACGCTGCCGCCACGCGCTCCCGGTAGAGGTTCTCCGTGGTGCCCTCGGTGTTCGCGCGCTCGGTCTGGTACTGCTCCCGTTCGGCGGCGATCTCCGCCTCGATCTGCTGCAGACGCGCGCTCATGCCGTCAGCGACCGGCGTTGCCTCAGGCACGGGCGCTCCGACGACCTGTTTGACCTCGGTGTCCAGGTCCAGCTCGTCCTCGGTGAACAGCGAGTTGATCGCGTCCGAACGTGCCTTCAGCCCGCGCGCATCGACTACGGCCTCAGCCCGCGGTACGCCGTCCTTGGAGTGGTCGGCGAAGTAGCCGGCGAGGTCGTAGCCGCTGGACTCGAGATCGATCTCCAGGCTCCCGATGTCGTGGATCTGGGTGAAGACCACGGGCACATCGCCTTCGGTCTGCGCCCCCGACGGAGCGAGCACGAGCATGTCCGCCGTGGCCGGCAGCTCCCACTCGATCCCGGTGACCTGCTCGGGCACTGCGAATCCGCTCGTGAAGTAGCCCTTGCTGGCTAGCACGACCAGCTGCTGGTCGTCGAACTCGTAGAAGGCGTCTACCTTCTCGCCCTGGCCGGGGGAGTAGGTCACCTGGGAGATGCCGAACGGCAGGGCCTTGGCCGGGGTGACCGAGCGGAGCTCGCCCGTCATGTGCAGATAGGGGCGGTAGTTCTCCTCCTTGCCCCGGTGCTTGAGGTCGAGCGATTCGACCATGACGCCGAGCTCGGCGGTCACCCCCTCCAGCCGGTACGTCTCCACTCCTCGTTCACGCAGGACACGGTGGGCCCATACGTCGTTCATCGTCAGTCCTGCGGTGCGCATCCTTTGCTCCTCTTGCGGTTGGTCTTGCTCTGGTTGGTGGTCCTGGTCGTGGACTTCGGTGTGACGTCGGCGCCGGTCGCCTCGCCCCGGGCGTCCCGGATCTTCGCGATCATCCGCGTTGCCCAGCGCCACATGCCGCGCATGACGACGATCTCGCCCGCGGCGAGCAGTGCGACCAGGAAGAGGAGCGGCATCAGCCACATGGCGATGGTTCCGTCCGCGCTGAGCGCACCCCGGGATGCGCCCGACTGCTGGTGCAGCCATGCGCCCAGCAGCGGGATGATGACCGTGGCCGTGATGAACGCCAGCAGGTAGTCGGCGAGAAGGACGATGGCCCGGAAGAACCCCGCCCACACCACGACGGAGAACCTGCCGGTCTCCTTCTTCGGGGCCAGACGCCGCCATCCGGTGCGCAGCTTCGAGTCCTTCTGTTCCTTCGCGGGCTTCGCCGTGGTCTTCTTCGCTGTCGCGGCCGTGCTTGTCGGGGCGGTCGTCTCGGTCTTCTCCAGGGTCTGGGTCGACATGTTCGTGTCCTTATGTCTCGTCGGGGTCCTCTGGGGTGCGTGCTGAAGCGGTGGGCGCTTTGCTCACCCGGTCGGCTTGGGGGGAGGGCTGTTCCTCGCTGGCGGCAGCGAGGGCGTCGCGGGTCTTGCTGGAGGCCCGATAGGCGTCCAGCGACGTCACCGTGCCGTCGTGAGAGGTGGAGTAGGTGAAGACCAGGAACTCGCTCTTGGCAGCGCTGTTCCGATCCGGTCCGACGCGGACTGGATCGAGCCGGGCCACCCCTGTGTAGGAGTAGTGCAGGCCCTGCACCCGACTCAAATCGATGTCCAGATCAGCGAGCGTGTACGTCGTCCCAGCGCCCTTCGTGGCTCCGGTCGCCGTCATCCACTCCGGTACGAACTCGGTGAGCACCCGGGACTTGTGGTCGAGGAAGGCGTAGCGCGCGTCGAGCAGTACCTGCTGCTCCTTGACGGTCCGGGTCGACGCCGAGCTGTCGGTGAGGCTGAGCAGGAGGGAGCGGCCCGTCGCCCTGTCACGGTTCACTCGCTCGATGTCCATGCCCGGCAGCTGAACCAGCAGCGCCGTGTGCTGTGTTGCGAGCTTGGCCTGGGCGTCGCCGAGGTTGCCTTCGAGCTTGTGAACAACCGCATCGGCCTGGGTGTCCGACGCGGCCGGGCCGTCGCTGAGCAGGACGGCTCCGAGCGTGACCACCGAGAGCGCGAGCAGCGCCCCGGTACCGCCGAGCAGGATCTTCCCGGCGTGCTGGCGCAGCTTGTCCTTGATCTCCTCGTTCACGGTGCCTTCACCTCCTGCTTCAGGGCCTCGCCGGTGGACGTCGTGCCGGTCTGGATGTTCACGAACGCCTTGCGGAGCAGGTCGTATTCGGCGCGGGCCCAGGCCAGCACCGCCGGCTTCTCGCCCGCACCGGTCCTGGTCTCCATCGCCAGCCAGGTCACCGTGATGGTGCTGTCGTCGTTGACCAGGTAGGGCACCTGGGCGACCCACTCAAAGCCGGAGCTGAAGCTCATCGGGATCCCGACGCCGGCTGCCACGTCCTTGTCGCTGGCGAGCAGGTACCACGGTCCCAGGTCCGCCTGGTGCACCGAGGGGGCGAAGTAGGGGATGAGGTTGCGCAGTGTCGACTGAGACGTCGCTGTGTCGAGCGTGCCGCCGTCTGCTGCCACGCTGGGCGTCAGGTAGCGGTAGTTGTTCTGCAGCTTTGCGACCTGACCAGCCGCCGTCAGGGCCGCGGTCAGACCACGCTCGGCGTCGTCGGCCTTCGGCAGCGCCGCCGTCTTCGCCTCGGTGATCCTGAGCTGCTCCCGCAGAGAGGAGATCTCCGGCGCAGCCCTATCGCTCACCGCGCTCTGACCGCCGGAGAACCCCGCGGAGAGTACGAAGCACAGCAGTGCGCCCACACCCATGCTCACGCCGGCCACGAGGGTGCGCTTGCGCAGGCCGCCCGCGGGCTCCGCCTGCTCAGGAGTGTCCGTACCCTCCTGCGAGGACGCGGACGTCGCGACGAAGCGCGTCTTGCGCACTGCGCTCCCACCCGACTCATCGGCCTGTGTCGATGCCATTGGTCCTCAACTCGCTGTTTCACTCGAATATCAGTGCAACTCTATCAATGAGACGAGTCGAAAGGGAGTCTTGGTTATCCGGAATGGCGAGTCTCGCCACTCGCCGGGATGCCGGAGAGATTCGAGACCTTGCCCTGGGCGTCGACCGTGACGAAGAGCAGCGCGCGCCGGTGCGCCGTGACACTGGCTTTGCTCGACTTGTTCTGGGTCACTGCGTCGGAGGTGACCTCGACATCGGCCAGGGCGGCGTAGGTGTAGACGCCCGCCTTGACGTCGACGACTTCGATGTCCGGATCCGCGCCGAGGGCCGAGTTCAGGCCGACCGTGTCGATGTAGTAGTAACGCCGCCCCTGGGAGTCCTCGTTGAACCTCGATGAAGGCATGAACGACTTCAGGAACGTCTCGTTCTCGGTGAGACTGAACCGGCTCTTCAGGCTCTCGCGCGCCGCCTCGTAGCTCTGTCCCGAGTCCCACGTGAAGGCCATCGAGAGCAGCGACCTGATGCGCTCACCGTCGGTACTCAGCCGGTTCTGGCTGACACCCAGGGCCGCCATAACGTCCGCGTTCACCTCCTCGGCATTCTTCTTCCGGATGCCTGCCAGATGTTCCTCGACATCGTTGATCTGGGCTTCCTGCTCAGCCAGGGCCGCGTGCTGGCTGTTCCAGGTCACACCGGCAGCCGTCGCGACGACCGTGAGGACCGCTGCCGTCGCCAGGACCGAGAGGTTGCGCCGGAAGAATCCCCGCCGTGTGGGTGCTGCTGTCTGCTCCGTCATCGCTTCCCGCCCTTCTTCTGTGGGCCCGTGCCGCTGAGTTCAGGGGCTCCGGACCCTGCCGGCATCTTGATCGCGGGGTTCTCGTACTGAGCCCCGGCAGCGGTCACCACGAGCGCCAAGTGGTCGAAGGCCCCCGTCGGGCCGTTGCGCACGTAGCGCGCGCTCGCCCAGGCGAGGACCTCGCCGCTCTTGGTGTCCCGGCACAGCCAGACGGCCTTTGCCTGGTTCGTCGCGCCCGAGCCGTTCTTTGTGCTCAGATCGGGCATCACCGTCTCGACCTTCCACGCGTACGTGCTCGGAGCAGCTGCGTTCCGGCCGTCGTAGCGGATGTACCAGGCGTGGCGCGGATCGATCTCGGTAGTCGCATCAAACGGCGTCAGCGACGAGGTGCTGTACGCCTCCTTGTCACTGACCAGGAAGGAGTCCTTGCTGAACAGCGGCGCCATGTCCCGGCGGTGCTTGATGATCTTCAGCGTGGCCCGGTTCGGTGCCCCGTTGTTCGGGCTGGGCTGGACGCTGGCCTGGTGGTACAATGTGGCGAAGGTCTGCTCCCCGGTCGCGACCTTCTTCGCGTCGGCGGCTGCCGCCTCGGTGAGCTTGGACAACTGCGCGCCGGCGTCCGCCTTCACGGGCATGGACTGGGCATCATCCAGCTGCCCCTCGAGCTGGACGATCTGGGCCTCGTTGTCCGCCGTGCTCGCCTTGAAGCTCTCGCCGGCCACGCCCGTGGCGACGACCAGGGCGAGGATCCCGACCCCCATCACCGCGGTCACGCTGCGTCGGATCAGACGCGCGTTGTCCTCCGGGCTGCGTGCCTGGACCCGTTCACGCTGGCGCATCGTCCAGCCCGCGAAGCGCCTTTCGAGCTCAGCGCCGGTGACCTTCTTGCGCGTCTTCGGCACCGCGGGCTTCTCCTCGGGCAAAGACCCGGTCTCCTGCTCGGGGCCCGTGCTCTTGGACTCGTCATGGACTGTCGCCACGGAACACACTCCTCACTCCACGTTGATCTCATAAACGACTCAAGTCTATCTGTAAAGGTATTCGAGGCCGACTATGTATCCATTCGATAAGGGCTCCGAAAAGCGAAGCCGGCACGCAGGGCCTGTACCGGACATGAAGAAGCCGGTGCCCAGATCGCCCGGCACCGGCTTCTCACTCCCAGATCAGATGCAGCGCATCAGACCGTCTTGATCTTGTCGGAGGGGAGCATCGCATCCGACATGTCCACGAACTTCCAACCCTCGGCCGACATCCGCGCCGCGCTGTCGACGCGGACCCGGCCCATGTAAGCGCAGTAGCCGGCCTCGCCGAGGATGACCTTGTCGCCCTGGATGCCGAGCACCACGAGAGTGTGGCCGGCGGGGGTGCTGCCCGGGGCGGAGCCTACTGAGTAGGCCGTCGGAGTCGAGGACATCTCCTTGCCGGTCACCCTGGCAATCGTGTACGCCGTCTCCTTGCCGTCACCGGCCGGGTAGGTCTGGAACGTCGTGTACTTGTTCACGAAGTAGGTCGAGAACGATGTGCAGTTCTGCGCGTGATTGCTCCCGCACGAGCCAGGACCACCCTGGTCGCCGTAGCGGTCGTCGAGGAACTTGTCACCCTCCTTGTTGAAGAGATCAACGAGGGCCTGAGCCTCTTCCTGGGTCATCCCGCCGTCCTTCAATGAAACAGAAGTACCGCCCTTGGTACTGCAGTTGCCCAGGATCGTGTTGATGCCGTTGACGATGTTCTCGATGATCCCGCCGACGATGGCCTTGACGCCGTCCACGATCGAGTTGTCGACCGACCAGCCGCTCATCTTGCCGAACCACATCTCGGCATTGTCGCCTCGTGCGGCGAGCCCGGCCGCGCCGTCAGACGAACGCTCCCAGTTCTCGTGGAAGTGCAGCGCCGCCGCACGCGGCGAGCCCTGCGACGTCTTGAGCATGCCCTTGAAGACCGTGACATCGCCCGGATTGTCCCCGTCGACCATGAAGGCCAGCTGGGCCTTGATCGTGAACCAGTCGACGCCCTTGCTCTTCGCGTACTGGCGCAGCAGCGTGTTGCGGCCGAACGTCCACTGCCCGAGACCGATGCCGTTGTCCGTGTTCTGTGCGGCGCTGGCCTTCCCGGCGGTCATGGCATACGTCCCCGTGGGGAAGTTCTGCACGCTCGTCGGGTCGATCCCTGACTCCTGCGACCAGTTGCCGAGGATGCCCGCGATGTTCTCCTTCGGCATCCCCCAGCTGCTGAGCACCGAGTAGATCTCCTTGGCGTTCTTCTCCACGCCCGCCGGGACGGTGGCCCCGGAACCGTTGCCGACGCTACCCGCGTTGACGACGCACGCCGTCCCGTTCGCGTTGATGCTGCCCTCGGTCAGCGCCGTCGAGTTGAGGACGCCGGTCAAGACCGTGCCCAGCAGGGCCACGGTGGCGGTCACCGCGACCGCACCCGACATGGCTGCCGCTACAGGGGCCATCGTCGCCGTGACGGTGACGCCCAGGACCGCACCGGCCCCCTTGGCTATGAAGCTGCCGATCGCCATGAACGGCGCAGCGATCGCATGACCAACCGCCTTGACGATGTTGACGATGAGCGTCCACAGCAGCTTCCCGGCGTTGACGGCCATCGCCATGGCCGCGAAGAACATGGACTTCAACCAGTTCAGCAAGGCCATGGCCATGACCACGCCCATGGCCGGCGGAGCAGCAGCCGCGCCACCGCCGACGGCGACACCCTTGGCCGCCTTCGAGCCCAGGCCCTCGTCGTCCTTCGACGCACCGCGCCCGTAGCCCGTGCCGCCGGCACCCAGCTCACGCTGGTCGGCTGGCTTGGCGTCCGGGCTGCCGCCGGTGACCTTGGACACGCCCTTGACCGCGTCCTGGGCCCCCTCGACACCGACGTTCTTCGCTGCGCCGATTGCAGCTCCGTGAAGCCCGCCAGCCTGTGCGCCGGCCACGGCACCGGAGACGGCAGCTCCCGCGTAACGCCCGGCGTTACGGCGGGTCGCGCTGCTGCCGTCTCCCTCGATCGCCTTCTGGGCCGCGCCTCCGGCCATGCTCCCGGCGACGCCGTTCATGCCCTGCTTGATCTTCGACCCAGCACTCGCGGCACCAGCCGCCTTGCCCGCTGTCTCTGCTGTGTCTGCCGCGTCCGGCACCTTCGGCGCAGTGTTCGCCGCGCCAGAAGGACCAGAAGAATCAGCTCCCGAGGCCGGGAGCTGCTTGGGCACGCTGGCCTTGCCCTCGGGAGGCCTCTCGATGCCCTCCTGCCGGCCGAAGCTCTTGGTTCCGCGACCTTGCCGGGGCATCCCCTGACTCACCGACGCGCTCGGCTGGTCCTTCGTCATCCCCTTCCTGGGACTCCGACTCGGCTTGTCGGTGGCCATGTCGTTTTCCTTTCCGGCTCAATGCCAGGTAGCAGGATGCGTCACTTCATCGCCGCACTCAATGGAGCGTGGTGAGGAATTCCTTGTCGTCACGAACGGTGCTGTTGGACTGCACATCCCGCAGACTGGCGTCCAGTCGGAGCAGATCGAGCGACAGATCCGACTCGTACTGCGACTTGTTCCGGGAGTAGTTCTGATACGCCTGTGAAAGGTTGTTCATGATGTTCATGAGCGGGCGCATCGTCACGTCAGAGGACTGGTAGTCCTTGGTGAGGCTGGTGCCGTCCGAGAGGATCCACTGCATGTCCGAGATCTGCTGGCTCGTCGGATCCGAGCCCTCGTCACGCTTCTTGGTGAAGAACTGGGCGTAGCTCTGACCGGCCGGCACCAGGGCGTCGAGGTAGCCGTCGTAGACGTTGCCTGCACGCCAGTTGAGGTCGAAGCCGCCCGGGACGACGTGCTTGGTCTGCAGCGCCAGCGTCGAGACGCCGTCCTTGGCCGCGGCCGCGGAGACGCCCGTGATCTTGTCGGTGGCAATCGAGACCGGAACGGTCGGCGGACGCAGGAACAGGCCGTCGATCTTCGTCGTCTGCAGGTCGGACGTGTACGACTGAATCTGCGTCAGATTCGTGCGCATCTCGACGAGCTTCTGGTCCAGGGCATCCTTGGCCTCGGCCTCCATCTCCTTGAGCGCGACCTCGTAGTAGGCCTGCGCAGGGTCGAAGGTCAGAGCGTCGAGCGCCGCGATCTTCTGGACCCCGGATGCGCCGGGGTTGAAGAAGACCCGCCACTGGTCGTACTTGGAGAAGGTCTCGTCGCCGGCCAGCTTGCCGCTGCTGTGCGCCTGCTCCGCTCCGGGCGTGGTGAGTTCGGCGTTCGCGCGGACCGTCAGGTTCAACACCTGGCGGTCGAAGGGCCGGTCGGCGCTCAGGAGGACCCCGACGTAACCGGTCGAGCCGAAGGCGTAGAAGGAGCCCTTGATCCCGCTGGTGCTGACCGGCTCGCTGTTCAGCGAGGTGTCCGACCCGAGCAGGAACGCCCTGTAGTCCGCGGCGTTGTACGAGATCTGAGCGGTCGGACTGAAGTGCATCATCACGAGCGCCTTGTTGCCGCTCTCGTTGGTGTAGACCCCGTCGACGGTGCCGTCGAGATTCGTCTTCGACGTCTTGAAGTCGCTGGTGTACAGCGCCGTCTGCGACAGCGAGTCACGCCCCGCCTGGTACGCGGAGGCCCCCGATGCGCTGATCACGATCGCGCCCGTGACCGCGAAGATGCCGAAGAACACCCCAAAACGCTCGATCGCGTGGTGCGAGTCGAGCTTGAACTTCCTGCTGAAGGCAAGCGCCTTGTCCTTGATCCCCATGTTCTGCTCTCTTTCGTGCCTGCACCGTGCTGCGGGGCCGGATATGGCGAACCGGGCCGGAGGAGGCCTTGCACCTCAACCGACCCGGTTCGCTCGACGCCTCTGTCCCCGGTCGTGTGCACGGTCTGTGACGGCCTCTTACTTGAAAGGGCCGCTCAGGAACCCGCTGAACTGATCGGCGGTCTCGGCGATCACCGTGCCGCCGCCGAGATCCGTGATGGTCTGCTGGCCGCCGGAACCGACCGTCGAGATCAGCGACCACCCGCCGGTGCCCAGGGCTCCGCCGACGAGAATGAGGAGCGCGATCGTGCCCCAGCCCTGCTGCTGACCCGCGGACTGCGGGTTGGCCATCAGCTTCTTGATCAGGAGCACACCGCCCCAGACCAGGCCGGCAGCACCGAGCAGCATGAGCAGAAGACCGCCCCAGAGCTGGATCTGGGACTTAGCGTTCTGCAGGAAGCTGGTCAGGTCCCAGGCTGCACTTGGCAGGGAGGCCTGTGTGAGGACGGCTGCCTCGTAGATCTTCGTCACGGTTCTTTCCTCTCACCTTTCGAATCATTCGGTGGCATGACAGTGAGTCACAAGGCAACAAGCGCAGCCCATCCACCCGGTCGGGCAGTGATAGAAGCCGGAGTGGTCGGTGGGCATGCTGTCGGCTCCCCCACCGGATCGTATACGTGCGCATCAGCAGTGACTAATCTACCCCATTTGGATGGCGGATAGCATAGGTGCAAGGAAGGTCTATTGATAGAGAGTCGATAGGGACTCGGAAACGAGGCGAATCGGCATCGCGACGCGCGGCCGCAGGGCCGTGGTGGACGCCTGTGGAATCCGCAGTGCGAGATGTGTAATGTGCCGCTCCAGCACTGCTGCGGCGCCTGCTCAGTTTCGAGGCGGGCCACCCTCACGCACCCCGTCGATCGCGATCTTGACCAGGAAGTGCCAAACCGCCATGAACCCACTGCCCGGGGACCTTTTCGCCCGCCGACTTCGTCAAGAACGCGAACGCCTCGGCATCAGCCAGGCAGAGCTAGCACGCCGTATGGCCGCACGGCTCGGCACGAACGTCGACTCCACCGCCATCACACGCATCGAGCAGCAGACCCGCGCGGTCAGGCTCGACGAGGCGGTCACCGCCGCCGAGGCTCTCGGGGTCCCTCTGATCACACTGGTCAGCGACAACCCCGCCCGCGAAAACGAGGCTGAAATCCAGAACCAGCTCGCCGAGCTCGCCCTCGCCGAGCAGGAATGGGAGAGGCTGCGCCAGAAGATCCACCGGATCACTCAGACCATCCAGCAGCTGTCCGCGGAGCGGGAGGCCTTCCGCTCCCACGCGCTGGACGTCAACCCTGAAACCGCCGGCGACTACGAGCTCGACCCTGAGACCCAGGCCGCTCTCGACGCCCGGATGCGTGATGTCCGCAACAAGCCGGCCGGAGAGATCACAGACCCAGGAGCATGACCCAGTTGCGGGCTACCGGGTTGAACTCCCGGTCGTAGACGTTCAGGGGCTTCCTCCACCGGCCGGCCCGCATGATCCCCTCGGTGCTCGCGCCGTTTCGTCTTGCCTGAGTGACGTGCCCTGCTCGCAGACGGTGGAAGACGTATGCCGACGGATCCATCCCGGCCTCTTCCATGCGCCTGTGCAGCATCGCGTGCAGCGCGTCGCCGCTCACACCGGCCTCCTGAATCCGTATGTCCCTCCTGTTGCGGTACGTCGCCCGCAGCAGGGGAGCGGACGAGGCGAGGTCCGCGCCGCTGATCAGCCCCGCACGGTCGCCGACACGGAAGACATGCGCGCCGAGTTGGTACCTGTACAGCTGCCGCATGATCGTCCGCCGACGCTTACGGGCGTCTTCCGTCGTAGAGGCCGCCACCAGACCCATCGGTGATCCGGTGCCCCACAGCGCACAGATCGATGACGTCCGCCTGAAATGCAGGACGACGACGTCGGGCAGCACATTGTCCCGGTCGGCCTTCGACTCGCCCACGCGCACATAGATGCCGTCGATCGGATGCAGCTCCAGGCTGTTCAGCCGCAGGGCCGCAGTGTCTCGAGCTGTGCGGATAGGCTCGTAGGTATGGGAATTGACTGGGAGAACATGCTCGGCACAAGCGGGAATGGCCTCAGCGATGCATACGACAGGGCGGTCTCCTCGGTCATCTACAGCGAGAGCCTGGGGGGCGACCATCGGCCACTCCCAGTCGGTGAAGAGTGCGACGACACAGATGGCCTGCGCTGACCTGAGGGCGCACACAGAAACTGCCCGATGAGCCGGGGGGTTTTGTTGTGCTTGGTCCGCTTTGATGGATATTGGAGATCAGAGGTTTCGGCCCCGGAGTGAACCGGTGGCCAAGCGTGACATCGGCAACCCTGCCTCGCCGTGCCTGGATGAGCGGGCCACTGGTAGCGATCAGAGATGTAGTCAATCCATCGCATGAGGGATGGCCACTTGGGCCTGCGCACCCGGAGTGCAGCCCCCGGTCTCCCAGGACTGGGACATCCTCGCAACACGCCCAGCTTTCGGCTCGCTATTCGTGACCTTGGCAGCCGATGGGCAGTGCCCTCGCCGCCAGTTCTTCCTCGGCTGTCTGTACCTTCCAGCTGGCAACGCTGTGCGCACCCGTTTCCGGACGATGCCTGAAGTAAGTGTCCGGTCTCAGTAAAAGTGGCGAACGGTTCGCCCAACATAGCGAACAGACCGGGCGAGTTGGCGTGGCTTGGCTGATCCAGGGCTGCTGGAGCCACTAGGGTCGCGGGGCGTGACGGAGAAGAGGGAACGGCGCTGTTTCTGCGGGTGTGGCGAGAGCGCAGAGATGGGCAGGTGGTTCGTTCAGGGCCACGACGTCACCGCGGTCGCGGCTCTGCGCGCTGTGGAGGAACTGCGCCTGGCGTACCAGCTGGTTTTGCTGGGGTACGGCCCGGAGCGGTCGGTGGTGCAGACGGCCGTCGAAGGGGCGGGCTGGGTGCGCTGCCCCGGGTGCTCGTACGTCGGGCCGTCGGCCGCCCACACCTGCACCGCTGAGGCCCCGGCTGGCGATCAGTCCCCCTCGTCACCTGAACCCGGGGCGGAGCAGGAGCAGGAACCCGCCTCGGCCGCAGCGTTGCTGGCCGAGTCGGGGGCCGCCCAGGGGCGATTGCTGCCGGAGGCGGACGACCGGATGTGGGAGGCGGTGCCGCTGCATCTGCGCCAGCAGCTACGGGGTCCCGCGCACCAGCTCGTGTCGCCCGCACAAGGACCCCTGACGGCGCGGGAGAACCGGCATCTGCTGAGCGCGGTCCGGGCAGCCAGCCGGATGCGGATGACCGGCGCGCACTGGACCCTGCTGCTCACCACCGGCCGGGAGTCGTTCGGCGGCCCGCGCAGCCAGCGGGCCCAGCGGTTGTGCGAGGCGCTGGAGCAGGTGGCGGCTGAACACACGGCGCCCGCCCCGGCCAGCCCGCACGTTCGCCATGTTGAGCGAACCATTCGCCACCTTCACTGAGACCGGACAGTAAGCCGGCGCGCGCTCACCGACGAGGCAACGTCGACCGGAGAAGCCTGTGTCAGCACCTGGGCGTCACGTATCCGAGCCCTGGTTCGTACCCCTGACTCCTTCGACTACGAGGACTGGTGCGACTCGCGGAGTCTGGCCAGCACGCCAACGTGATTAACTCGGCGCCGACATCACCAGTTCAACCTCAGAAGCTCCGCTGCTCCCCACCCGCATCACCGGTCTCGTCCAAGCCGATCATGAAAGGCCGTTCACACCAACCGGCGATCCCGAACATGATTCTCGCGAAGTTCTGGCGGTTCATGTTTTTTTGGTGAAATCTCTCATTGTCTGCGATAAAAAGAACCACCTCGTTACAGCAAGGAGAAAGTTAATGATCTCCAGGTCCAGGGTGCGAGCTGTGGCGGCAGGTATGACGACCGCTCTCACGGCAGCGTTCCTCACTGTCTCTACGGCCGCACCGACCAGCGCAGCCCCACATCCCGTCCAGGCGACCTACTACGCGTCGCCCACAGGCAGCGGTTCCATATGTTCCCAGGCGAGCCCCTGCTCGTTGGAGGACGCCCGAAACAAGGTACGCACCGTCAACAGTGCCATGACGGGCGACATCATCGTCAACCTGCTGGGCGGCACGTACGAGCTGAAAACGACGTTCCAGCTCACCGCTCAGGACTCCGGGACCAACGGGTTCGAGGTCATCTACCAGAGGGACCCAGGAGCGACAACACCGCCGATCCTGAGCGGCGGCAAGAAAATAACCGGATTCAACGTATTCGACTCCAACAAGAAAATCTACAGGGCGAAGGTGGTCGTAGACGACCCCACCACCAGTGCTGACGACAATATCTACGATCTACCCGCTCTCGGTACCCGCCAGCTGTATGTCAATGGGGTACGGGCCACGCGCGCACGAGGCGGTGCCCCCGACAAGGCAATATCTGCCGACTTTAAGGACACGAACGGGAACGTGATTGGGTACACGCTTCCGACCGACAGCGAGATTTACAAGAACATGGCGAGCTGGGGCAACGTCGGTGACATCGAAGTTGTCGCAGACAGCGGCAACTGGAAGCGCCCTCGCTACAGCGTGGCATCCATCGATGGCACGAAGATGACGATGGATGCCGAGGGCTGGGACCTCGGAGGCTTTCATTACCCAGCCCGCAACGTGGCGTGGATCGAGAACGCATACGAGCTGCTGGACACCCCGGGCGAGTGGTACCTCGACGGTAGGTACGATTGGCTTTACTACATCCCGCAGAACGACCAGGAAATTTCGACGGCGACGTTCACCGTCGGCAGGACCGTCAAGCTCGTCGACGGGGCCGGCACGACGACGGCCCCGCTGCACAATGTGCAGTTCGACGGGCTCACATTCTCCTACGACAACTGGGTAGAACCCAATAGCGAAGGAGGCTATCCGGACTTCCAAGGAGGTGCGATCTTCCGGTACTCCCCTAACGGAGACGATTGGGATGACAGAAACTATCAGACCCCCGCGGGAGTGAGTTTTAGCCTAGCGACGAACATCGTCGTCAAAAACAGTACATTCACTCACATGGCGAACGCCGGTCTTGCCTTCGGCCGGGGCAGCCAGAACAACATCATCGATCACAACACGTTCACCGATATTTCGGGCAATGGGATCAATCTGGGTGGGATTCTTAAAGCCGATCACCACCCTACGGACCCGGTGAACATCGTAAAGAACAACGTGATCTCCAATAATACGCTGACTCGGGTGGGGGCCGAGTACCGCGACAACCCGGCGATCTTCGTAGGCTACGCCCAAGGGACGGATGTGCAGCACAATACGATGCATGACCTGCCCTATACCGGCATTTCAATGGGTTGGGGTTGGGGCTACATCGACACGATGGGAACCCCGGTGGCCAAGGCGAATGTCGTGCGGGGCAACCTCATTTACGACTTCATGAAGACTGTTCCTGACGGCGGTGCCATCTACACTCTGGGCAGTCAGGCAGGCTCATACATCGTCAACAATTACTCGTATGGCAACAAGAATGTCTTCGGCTACCTCTACCGGGACAACGGTACCGCTGGCTTCTACGACACCAACAACGTGATCAGCAACCAGGACTCGCCAATCAATGTCTGGTACCGCACGAACGTAGGCAACAATCCAGCCTACTTTGACGCCCACGACAACCGCGCCGATGGAAACTACTTCTCCTCGGGAATGCAAAACGCTGGGGCGGGCGGCTCAAACGTGGTGAGCGCGAACACGCTAGTGGACAACTTCGCGTGGCCTGAAGGTGCGCAGGAGGTTATCGACAACGCGGGAGTTAACGGTACCCACATCCCCGTAGCAACGGCGTCCAGTTCCTACTCGGCTTCTTACAACGCGGCCAAGGCCGTGGACGGAGATGCTGGGTCCCGGTGGGCGCAGGCGTCGGGTGCTGCGGATCCGTCGTGGCTGAAGGTTGACCTCGGAGACCAGTACCAGATCTCCAGCGTCAACACCTCGGCGTACCTCCTCACCGGTCTGGGCGTGA
>NZ_JARWBG010000084.1:0-21858 GCF_029846775.1 Streptomyces chengmaiensis | reverse complement strand
ACGCCTCACCACCGCCGTGCTCGTGGAGATGCACGACGAATGGATCGCCTTCCCCCGCCGCTATCTCCCCATCGACAGCATGGACAGGCTCTACCCCCAGAACAAAGATCAGATCGATCCGGCTACACCACGACAGGGGACATGACCCAACGCCGACCTCAAACGCGGCCTGCCCCACACTCACCGGGCCAGGAACCAGAGGGAACTCGCCGCCGAAACCCGCCGGTTCTTCCACCGCCGCCAACGCCAACCCCACATCGTGCGCGGATACTTCGGCAGCCGGCACGTCCGTTACATCCTCGACGAGTGAACCCAATGAGTTTCTGATCAATAGCGGCCGGTGACGACACCTACTTCTTGCGCAACACCGGATCTGGAAAATGACTCGACGCAACTTTTGGCGACGAAAGCAGCGTCACAGTCTTCCAATGGGATTGCTTCTACTCTGCCGGTAGCGACCAGGACGTACAACGGTGGGAGTTCAGCCCCACCACCGGCGCCTCCGCCTACCACCTGCTGTTTCACTGGAGCGACGACGACACGCACATGCTCGGCCCGGAGGGTTGGTCGAGCGAGAGCACTCCGAGCGAGGGAACATATCTCGCACAGATGCACGACTACGACAACTCGGACTACTTCACCTTCACGATGAACACCGGCCCATGAACAGCGGACAGGACTGCGGGACCACCGCCACAAGGGCTCTCCGAGCGACTCCAGCAAGGTCGCAGCCGGAGCCCGCCCTCGATACGACAGGCGGCGGTTCGGCGGACAAGAGCCTGATCTCACCGACCACACGCGTAATCGTGGAACGGTCGAGGACAAATTCGAAGACAGTGACCACGGGCTTCGGGGCGGGCGCGATCGCCCCAGTCCCGAGCCCAAACTGCTGTCGGGAGTACGGTCCGAGAGTTTTCCCAGGGTCTGCTGAAGATGGTGGCCCGCGCGTGGCGCCCGGGGGGTGCCTCTTATGCCTTTCGTCAAGCGAGGCGCGGGGGTCGGGGGCGGAGAAGGTGCCATCACGGAGGCGAACAGGACGCTAGAGCGGTGGCGGGCGAGGCGGAGGAGGGCTTGGGTTCGGGGTTTCCCCCGACGCGCTCGGCGATGGGACCGTGATGCGCAAGGCTCCAGCAGCCATCGAGCAGCGGCTGCTGGAGCAGAGCACGGAAACACGAGCGGGCCGCCCGGTTCCGCAGTTCTGGTACTCAGCCGAGTGCCTCCCTCAGCCGATCCAGGCCCGCGGCGAGATGGACGTGCATGGCGCGCGCGGCAGCATCTGGGTCACCCGCACGGATCGCTGAGACGATCGCGCGATGCTCCTCCCAAGCCCTTTCGGCGACCCCACGCCGTCCGTACAGGCTGTACAGACACATCCTGGTCAATGTGAGGCTCAGATTCTCGACGACCACACTGTTACCAGCCTGCTTCGCAATGCTGCAGTGGAAGTCGACGTCCAGTTGAGGCAGCTTGTCCGGCGTCGAATCGTCAGTCACGAGCTGCGTGATCGCATCTGAGTTGCAGAGCGACTCGAGCTCAGCGATCTCAGCGTCGGTCCGGCAACGGGCTGCCCTTGCAGCGGTCGGTGGCTCGATGAGCAGGCGGTATCCGTACAGCTCGGTAATCGTCTTGGAGTCGAGCAGCGTCGATGCGGCGAAGCCTCGGTACGGCGTCTTCTCGACCAGTCCCTCCGACTCCAGACGTGCCAAGGCCTGGCGTACCGGAGTGTTGGACACGTGCAGCTCCCGGGCGAGCTGATCCAGATTGAGTCTCGATCCCGGAGGAATTCGATGGGACATTAGCCCGTCCCTGATGATGTCGTAGACGTCGTCTGCGAGCACGCTCCGTCGAGGCCGTCGCAGCCTTGACTGACTCGATTCCCCGAGATCCTCCGACCTTGATTCCATGCCGTCCCCTCCCGAGCGGAAACACGATCTAGTCGATTCTGACCCGGATCGTGGTGGCGAGATGGTGCGCCTTGACACTGATGCGCCCGGCTCACATGATGCGTTAATCGTATACGAAGTTTCTAGTTCGAAGCATCTGATTTGCCACCGCCCTAGCCTGGAGGACCCGTGAGACCCCAACACTCATCCACCCGCTCGTGGCGGATCGGCGTCACCGCTCTCACCGCAAGCGCACTCGCTCTATCGCTGGCGGCCTGTGGCCCCTCGGACGATTCGTCGAAGCAGACGAAGGATGACCCGAACGCGACCGTCCTTGTCTGGACTGACGCGACCCGTCAGCCGGCGTTCGATGCATTCAAGAAGGCCAACCCCGGCGTCAAGATCAAGATCGAGGTCATCGACCCGACAGCCATCCTCTCCAAGATCCAGCTGGCGAACCGCGTGGGAAGGGGCTGGCCGGACGTCATCTTCGACCCCCTGCCGACTGACGTCGCGGCACTGGCGAGCCCCCTGTTCAAGTTCGCCCAGCCGCTCGACGACCTGGTGCCCAAGAGCGTGCAGGACGGCTTCTCGACCGGGAACAAGGGCTGCAAAGTCGACGGAAAACTCTACTGTCTGCAGAATGACATCGCCCAGGATGTCCTTTGGTACAACAAGCCGAAGATGAAAGAATTCGGGTACTCCGTGCCAACCACGTGGGCGGAATACAAGGCGCTCGGCGAGAAGGTTGCGAGGGATCACCCCGGCTACATCATCGGCGCAGCCGGTGGCACAAACATATACTACGACTACCTCTGGAGTAGCGGCTGCCCGCTCCAGAACGTCAAGTCCAGCACCCAGGTGCAGATCAATACAGCTGACCCGAAGTGCACACGCGTGGCCAAGACCATCGACCCGCTCTTGGCCAACGGTTCCGTCTCCCGCCTCAGCCCATTCGACCCCAAGATCAACAAGATTGCCAAGCAGGGCAAGCTCCTCATGCATCCGGCCGCATCCTGGTTCGGTGAATTCGTCTTCAAGGCGAAGTCGGCCTACGCCTACAAGAACGGCCAGATCGCAGCGGCGCCGATGCCCACCTGGGACGGAGAGAGCACCAACTACTCGGGCGCGCAGGGCGGCGGGATCTACGTCGTCTCGTCACACGCCAAGAACAAGGCGGGTGCTGTCGCCGCGGCGCAGTGGGCAGCGACGAACGAGACCTACCAGACCACCGCGCCAACCTACCCTGCCTACGCGCCGGCCGCCGAGAAGTGGCTGGCCAAGGTAAAGACCGACACGTTCTACGCCGAAGATCCGTCCGCGGCACTGACCGCTGCTGCCACCAAGATCAACCCGGCGTCGGCCCCGACGCGCTACCCCGTCGAGGGTGCGCTCAACTCGACTGTGGTGGCAGCCATCACCGCAGGAAACACGATCGCATCAGCACTGGAAGCGCTGCAGACCCAGCTTGCGGGCTTGGCGTCGTCCTCGGGTTACGAGGTCATTAAGTAACCATGCCTCCGCGTGCGGGAGTAATCCTCCCGCACGCGGAAACCAATGCGGTGGCGGGTCCGCCACAGCAGGGAGGCGATCCCACCCGGGTCGGACAACAGTGAAAGGTTGATTCGATGTCACACGTGGCGCGGAGCGAGCGCAAGAGGACGGTCACGGGATGGCTGTTCGCCACGCCCTACACACTGCTCCTGATGGCGTTCGGTCTCATCCCGACCGTCTACGCGATCTACGAGTCATTTCATTCTCTTGCCGAGCCCGACAAGCTGAGCCTGGCCAATTGGGAGCTGATCTTCAATGACTTCCGGTTCTGGCCTGCCGTGACGAACGTGGGCATCTTCCTGCTCGTCTGGCTCCCCGTCATGATCATTGGAACTCTCGCGCTGGCCCTGCTCCTGCACGAAAAGGTCGGCCGCTTCAGCAGCGGAATGCGTCTGATCTACTTCCTTCCCGGTGCGGTAACAGGATCGGCGGCAGTTCTGGTTTGGTACTTCATGCTCAGCCCGGAGTTGAGCCCCTTCTCCAAGGCTCTTGAAGCGATGGGGATCCAGTCCAACAACGAGATGTTCACGGCGAACCATCTCGCGCCGATCTTCGCGCTCGTGGCCTTCATGACTGGTGTGGGCAACTGGATCGTGATCATGTTCGGCGCCCTGCAGTCGGTACCGCACGAGATCCTGGAGGCCGCCCGGGTCGACGGCGCCGGGCCCATCCGGATCGCCGTGCAGGTCAAGCTCCCTCTGGTGAGCAAGTACGTGGCCTACATGGTCATCCTGTCCTTCGCGTTTGCGCTCCAGATCTTCGTAGAACCGCAGTTGTTCTACAGCATTACCAACGCCGGATCAACGTCGTGGTCCCTGAACCAGCTCAGCTACGCCCTCGCCTTCGCACAGGGCGACTTCGGCCAGGCTGCGACTGTGTCAGTCATGCTGCTCGCCCTGTCCGCCGCAGCAGCACTGTGGCTGGTGTTTCGCACGAAGTTCTTCCAGACCGAGGTGGACGAATGACGATGATGCTCGATCGAGAAACACTCCCTGGCGAAACGCCCCGCCGAGAGCACACACGGCGGCGGCCGACGCTGTCGATCTCGCCCCTTTCAGCTCTCAGGATCATGATCCTTTTCGGCTTCGCGGTCTTCTGCCTGGTCCCGCTCATCTGGCTGGTCTTGGCACCGACGAACACCGATGCCCAACTCCTTGATGGTTCACCCCTATCCTTCGGCTCGTTCGACAGGATGGTGGAGGCTTGGCGCCATCTGACCGACTACAACGACGGCGTCATGTACAACTGGATGCTCAACTCGGTCTATTACACCGTCGTGTCACTCGTCATCAGCGTGGTCGTTGCACTCCTCGCGGGATACGCCCTCGCCACGATGCGCTTCCCCGGGCGCAAGCTCATCCTCCTTGTCACCTTGCTTGCGATGGTGCTCCCCCCCGCCGCGGTCGTGCTGCCGCTGTTCCTGGAGATCAACGCTGTCCAGCTGACAAACACGGCGGCATCAGTGATTCTCCCGGCGGCCTTCTACCCGTTCGGTGTGTATCTGGCGTTCATCTACTTCGCGACTTCCTTGCCGAAGGAGCTCCTCGAGGCTGCGCGCATCGACGGCTGCTCCGAAGTGCGGCTGTTCCTCTCCATCGCCGTACCCGTCGCGAAGCCACTCATCGCGCTGGTGGCGTTCTTCAGCTTCATCGCCAACTGGAACAACTACTTTCTGCCTTACGTCATGCTCTCGGAAGACAGCAAGTACAACCTGCCGGTCGGACTCGGCGCTCTCATGGCCAGCACCCCGGCGCTCCGCCCGCAAGGCGGCACGACCATCCCGATCACCTACCCGGAGGCGGCCATGGCCGGCCTCATCGTGGTCGCGCCTGTCGCCGTGCTGTTCCTGCTCTTCCAGCGCTTCCTGGTACGTGGAATCCTTGCCGGCTCGACCAAGGGCTGACAACACTATCTCTGGAGAAACGATGAAGCTCGTTTCGGTTGACGTCCGACTCGTCGCTGAACCCCCTGTCTCGCCAGCCTTTCAGTGGCGGAACGGCCTGCCAGGCTCTGATTCCTCACATACGGCCGCTTGGCTAGTACTCACGACCGACGACGGCCACCGGGGATACGGCTACTGCCGGCGTGGACTGATCCTCGCCGACGTGGTCGATCGCAGGATCCGCGAGGAACTGGTGGGTGTCGACCCACTGCGGCGTGAGTGGCTGTGGCATCGCCTCTGGGAGCTCGACCGCATCGAGGAATTCCCACTGTACGTCCAAGGGGTCGTCGACGATGCCTTGTGGGACCTCGCCGGCAAGATCGCCGATCTCCCGGTGCACGAGCTCATCGGCTCCTATCGTGACGCGATTCCGGCGTATGCCTCCACCGTCACATTCGGCAGCATCTCCGAGTACCTCGAGGTAGCCGACCAGTGTCTCGAAGTTGGCTACCCGGCAATCAAGCTGCACGCCTGGGGCGATGCCCGAAAGGACGCGAAGCTCTGCACAGCACTCCGCGCACACGTTGGGGACGAGGTGCCGCTGATGTACGACGGGTCTGCCGCCTTTGACCTCAGCGACGCAATCTATCTCGGAAAGGCGCTGAGCGAATCGAACTACGACTGGTACGAAGAGCCCATGCGTGAGTTCAGCGTCACGGCGTACCGCTCACTGGCGGATCGCGTGAGTGTCCCGTTGCTCGTGGCCGAGACCAGCGACGGTGCACACATGAACACGGGAGACTTCATCGCATCCGGGTGTGCCACATCTGTACGAACTGGAAGCACCTTCAAAGGCGGCATCACCGGCGCCCTGCGAATCGCGCACCTAGCCGACTCCTACCTGATGCGCGCGGAAATACATGGGGGCGGACTTCCGAATACCCATCTCTGCATGGCCATCCCCAACACCACCTACTACGAGAGCCTGGTCGACTCCAACCCCGTACGCCGGGCCCCCGAGGTCGACGCCACCGGACACGTTCACGCGCCGAAGGGCCCCGGAATGGGCTACGAGCAGGTGTGGCAGGCCGACGAGCCTCCGATCGCGAACAGGCTCTGACCTCGATCTTTCACAAGGGCTGTCAGCTGCTGGTGGCCTGCTGCGGTTTGGAGATCGGTACACGAACAACACATGCTCCCTGGCCTGCTGGTTCGGCTCGAGCCGGGCAAGCTGGTGTGTGCCGAGCTCGGTGTCACGGGCTTCGAAAAGGTGAAGCTCCCGGTTCTTGAACGCCTCGGCGACGGATCCTACTTGTCTTAAATCGTGGCCACTGGCGATCGTGTCCGCTGTGATCCAGTGTCAGCCTGAGTGAGCAGATACCCTGACTAGCCGTGGAGATCTTTCATGCGCATTGGCCTCTTCGCTACCTGCCTGAGTGACACCCTCTTCCCCGATGCGGTGAAGGCGACGGCGGTCCTGCTCACTCGGCTCGGCCACGAGCTGGTCTTCCCGCCCGGGCAGACCTGCTGTGGCCAGATGCATGTGAACACCGGCTACCAGCGCGAACCCGTACCCCTGGTGCGCAATTTCGCCGAACAGTTCGGTGACCGTGTCATCGACGCCGTCGTGGTGCCTTCCGGCTCGTGCGCCGGCTGTGTGCGCCACCAGCACGAGATCGTCGCCGAGCGATACGGCGACCGCACTCTGCGCGCCGGTGTCGCCGCGGTCAAGGACAAGACGTACGAGCTATCAGAGTTCTTGGTCGACGTCGCCGACACCGTGAACGTCGGAGCGTACTTCCCGCACCGCGTGACCTATCATCCGACCTGCCACTCGCTGCGGATGCTGCGCGTGGGTGACAAGCCGCTGCGGCTGCTGAAGGCCGTGGAGGGAATCGACCTGATCGAACTGCCCGAGGCGGACACCTGCTGCGGCTTCGGCGGCACTTTCGCCGTCAAAAACGCAGCAACCTCCGCGGCCATGCTCACCGACAAGGTGAAGCATGTGACCCACACGGGCGCCGCCGTGTGCACAGCCGGTGATTCATCGTGCCTGATGCACATCGGCGGCGGTCTATCGCGCATCCGCTCGAGGACCCGCACACTGCACCTCGCCCAGATCCTCGCCGCTACCCGCGCCACGCCCTACCAGCTGACGGAGGCCGCACAATGAGCAGCACGTTTCTCGGCATGCCCGCCGCTCCGCCCCGCTCCCCATACGGCCAGGGCCAGCTACGCGGCGCGCGGAAGTTCCCGGAGGCGGCCATAGGTGAGCTGCGCAACGGCCAGCTCCGCGACAACCTCCGCAAGGCGACGCACACGATCCGTGCCAAGCGGCTGGCCGTCACAACGGAACTTCCCGACTGGGAAGAACTACGCGCCGCCGGCTCCGCGATCAAGACCGACACGATGAACCGACTTCCCGAGCTGCTGGAGCAATTGGAGGCCACTGTCACAGCGGCCGGCGGCAGGGTGCATTGGGCGCGGGACGCCGCAGAGGCGAACACGATCGTCACCGATCTCGTCACCGCCACCGGCAGCCGCGAAGTCATCAAGGTCAAGTCGATGGCCACCCAGGAGATCGGTCTCAACGAGCACCTCGCCAACCACGGCCTCACCGCACACGAGACCGACCTCGCTGAACTCATCGTGCAGCTCGCGAATGACCGCCCCTCACACATCCTGGTGCCCGCGATCCACCGCAGCCGGGACGAGATCCGCCGGATCTTCCTCCAAGAGATTCCTGGCGTCGACCCGGAACTGACCTCTGCGCCCGCGGAGCTGGCAGCCGCTGCCCGCGCATATCTGCGCGAGAAGTTCATGACCGTCCCCGTCGCCGTCTCGGGAGCCAACTTCGCCATCGCCGAAACCGGGACCCTTGCCGTTGTCGAATCCGAGGGCAACGGCAGGATGTGCATGACGCTGCCGCGTACCCTGATCACCGTCATGGGCATCGAGAAGGTCCTGCCGCGCTACGCCGACCTGGAGGTCTTCCTCCAACTGTTGCCGCGTTCCTCCACCGGTGAGCGAATGAACCCCTACACCTCCCTGTGGACGGGAGTGGCACCGGGCGACGGACCGCAGGACTTCCACCTGGTCCTGCTCGACAACGGCCGTACAGCCGCGCTAGCCGACCCCGTGGGCCGACAAGCCCTCAACTGCATACGCTGCTCGGCCTGCCTCAACGTTTGTCCGGTGTACGAACGGGTCGGCGGCCACGCTTACGGCTCGACCTACCCCGGGCCGATCGGAGCCGTACTCACCCCTCAACTCGCGGGTATGCACGCGGCGAAGAACGACGCCAACTCCTCACTGCCCTACGCCTCCACGCTCTGCGGCGCCTGCTATGACGCCTGTCCCGTGAAGATCGACATCCCGTCACTGCTGGTCGAACTGCGCCACCAGAACACTGAGCAGACCGGCCAGACCATCGAGCAGCTCGCCATGAAGGCAGCCGCAGCAGTCATGGGCTGGCCGAAGCTGTATACGACGGCGCAGAAGGTCTCCCGGCTCGGCCGGATCGCCGCTGGGCGGGATGGAAAGATCTCCCACCTGCCACCGCCCTTCAACGCCTGGAGCGACAGCCGCGACACCCCAGCACCGCCTCGGCACACCTTCCGCGAATGGTACGCCTCCGAGGAGGGCCGACGCGCCCTCGCCGACGCCGCCCGGAGCGGCCCACACGACGCTGACAAGGAGAAGCGATGAGCGCACGCGAGGTGGTGCTCGGGCGCATACGGGACGCGCTGGCGCTCGCCCCACTGCCGGCCGTCACGGTGGAACGTGCCTACCGGCGGGGGCGCATCCTCCCCGACCAAGAGCGACTGGAGCTGTTCACGGACCGGCTCCTCGACTACAAGGCACAGGTGCGGACATGTACCGCCAGCAAGACGGCCGCGACCCTCGCGGAAGTCCTCGCCGATCTCGGCGCCCGCCGGATCGGTGTGCCCGCAGCCCTCGACCGGTCCTGGCTCACCAGCTGGGGCGGCACCGTCGAGGAGGACTGTGCCGACGTGTCGGCCACCCATCTAGAGGCCCTCGACGCGGTCGTGACGGCCTCGGCGGTAAGTTGCGCGGAGACAGGGACGATCTTTCTCGATGGCTCGCCCGACCAGGGCCGCCGCGCGCTGTCCCTCATCCCCGACGTACACGTTTGCGTGGTGGATCTCTCCTCGGTCGCCCCGGGTATCCCGGAGGCGCTCGCCCTACTCGGCCCAGAGCGGCCGACGACCCTGATCAGCGGGCCGTCCGCCACGTCCGACGTCGAACTTGAGCGAGTGGAGGGTGTGCACGGCCCGCGCACCCTCGTGGTGGTCGTTCGCACGGATGTGTGAAAGGGGAACCGACTGGACGAACGTGTCCGGAGCAGGCCCCGGCGTCCTCGTCACGGCGATACCGCGAGCGGTCGGGCTCCTGTCTCGGAAGCTCGGCTTCGCTGCTGACCGCAGCGCTTCGACATGCCATCCCGGCTCGCTAAACTGACGGTGGCCCTAACACCCGTAGCACAAGGAGGCCCGGATGCCCGCACACGACCCGCCCGTCTCCAACGACGTGGCCGGGACGAGCGGGCTGTCCGCGACGCCGGTCCGTCAAGCGCTGTCCGACAGCGTTTACGAGGACATCAAAGCCATGGTCATGGACCATGAGATCGCTCCGGGGGCTCGCGTCAGCATCGAAGCCCTGGCCCGTACGCTCACTGTCTCACCGACCCCTGTTCGCGAGGCGCTGGCACGGCTGGAGGCCGACGGTCTTGTCATCAAGCGTTCCCTGTCCGGCTACCGGGCGACCGAGTTGCTGACCCGGCAGGGGTTGGAGGAGCTGTTCGAGATGCGGCTGCTCTTGGAGCCGCGAGCCGCGGCGCTGGCCGCCCTCCACGCCGATGAGTCCCAACTCGACTCCATCGAGGCCATCCTGGAGGAAATGCAGTCCCACTCCGGCCCCACCGGGCCGTACGCTGCATACCGCGACTTCGCCGCTCTGGACCAGCGCTTCCACAACGCTGTCGCGGAGGCCGCGCATCGGCCCTTGCTTTCGGACGCGGTAGAGCGGCTCCACTCGCATCTGAACATCTTCCGCCTCAGCAGCCTCGAGGGGTCGGGCGACCCGACCCTGGCGGAGCACGAGCGCGTGGTACGCGCGATACTGCGCCGCAGGGCCGAGCGTGCCGCCGAGGCGATGGCGGAGCATCTCACTCGCAGTCTGGAGCGCCAACTCGGCCGGTTCGAAGAAGAGTGACGGTGAGCAACCGGGCCGGCGACCCGCCGCGGATCACCCTGCGCCTACGCCGGCAGCCTGTAGACGCGCCGAGCGGTACCAGCCCACACCTCGCCCTGCTCGGTTGCGGTGAGCGCGGCGGTCAGCTCTCGGGTGGAGGCCACGATCTCGCCGTAGCCCGCGGCGAAGGGTGCTCACCGGCCAGGCAGAGCCGAACATCAGCCGCCGGGGACCGAAGGCGGCGATCACAGTGTTGGCGTACGTCGTGAGGTCGTCGACCGTCCACGACCGCCAGTCGGCCTCGGTCACCATGCCGGAGAGCTTGCACACCGTGTGCGGCAGGGCGGCCAGTTCACGCACATGCCCCGACCACGGTTCGCGCAGCCCGGACACGATCGGTGGCTTGCCCAGATGATCGAGTACGAATGTGACGAGCACGGCGGCGGCAGCTCGTCGCCCCCTGCAGCTGGTGCGGCAGGGACGATGAGATCGGTACGAGTCCGGCCGCCGCGACCGCGCGCAGGCCGCGCAGTACCTCCCGGCCGGGTCAGCCAGGCGGCTCGGGTTCCGACTGAACCTGGTGGCGGAAACCGCGCAGAAACCCGCCGCCGGGCAGCGACCCGCCGCCTGCCCAGTTCGTCGGCGACACCCGGCGCCGTCAGATCGGTCCACCCCACACCTCGATCACGTCACTGTCCGCGGCCAGCGCCACAAACTCCGGCGTCTCCTCGGTCACGGTGACCTTCTGCACCAGCACCGCAGCCACGACCCCGGAATCCTGGGTTTCCGCCTAGAGGTCCGCGGGTATGAAGGAGCGGGGCGAGTTCGGGGCCGGTGATCCACTCCTGGTCGCGTATAGCGCGGCCCCATAGGTGATGGTGGACATCGATGAAGGTCATGGCACTCTTTCTGGGGGCACTGGTACGCCGCCGGGCAGCAGGCCCTGCGCCCGCAGGCCTTCCCACATGGCGGCGGCCATGGGTCCGCGAAACTGCTCTGCCGCGTCGCGGACCTGGGAGGCCGACCGCGCCCCGACAAGGACGGAGGCGACCGCCGGATGCCCGAAGGGGAAGCGGAGTGCGGCGGCACGCAGTGGCACCCCATGCGACTCGGTGATGTCGCGCATCCGTACGGCCCGCTGCAGGAGGTCCTCGGGGACCGCGGCGTAGTCGTACGTAGCACCCGATGTGGGGTCGGCCAGCAGTCCGGAGTTGAACACGCCGCCGATGATCACGCTCTTGCCCGTTGCTGCCGCGGCAGGCAGCAGCGCATCCAGTGCGCCCTGGTCGAGGAGCGTGTAGCGCCCGGCACACAGCACCGCATCGACGTCCGTCTCCGTCAGAAACCGGGCCAGCATCCGACTCTGGTTCATCCCCGCGCCGATCGCGCGGATAACTCCCTGCGACCGCAGCTCCTCCAATGCCGGATACGCCTCCCGGAACGCCTGTTCCTCATGGTCGTCGGGATCGTGCAAGAGAACGAGGTCGACGCGGTCGAGTCCGAGACGGGTGAGGCTATCCTCCAGCGAGCGGCGTACGCCGTCGGCGCTGAAGTCCCACCGGCGCCGGTGGGTGGCTGGTACGGCGAAGCCGTTGGCCCGGTCGTCTCCAACGCCGTCGTGAGGAATGAGCACTCTGCCTACCTTGGTGGACAGGGTGAAGCTGTCCCGGGGCCTGGTGCGCAGGACTGCTCCGAGCCTGCGTTCCGACAGGCCGAGGCCGTAGTGCGGGGCGGTGTCGAAGTAGCGGATGCCCGCTTCCCAAGCGGCTTCCACGGCAGCCGCTGCCTCGTCCTCGCCGACGTCCTCGTAGAGCCCGGCGACGGCGGCGGCGCCGAAGCCAAGGGCGGTGACGGAGACGCCACTGCAGCCGAGGGTCCGGCTCGGCAGGGCGGCCGGGCCGGACCCGTTCGTGTCCAGTTCCATCACTGCCTCTCCGGTCGCAGCCGCAGGCCCTGCATCCCGCCGTCCACCGCGAGCGCGATCCCCGTGATCGAGGCGGCGGCAGGGCTTGCCAGATATGCCACCGCAGCGGCGACCTCGTGGGCGGTGACCAGACGGCCCATGGGTTGGCGGGCGTTAAGCGCCGCCCGCTCGGAGGCCGGGTCGGCTGCCTGGTCGAGGAGACGGTCCACCCAGGGCGTTTCCGTTGTGCCGGGGTTCACGCAGTTGACGCGGATACCCTCGCGGACGTGGTCCGCCGCCATGGCCAGGGTGAGCGAGTGTACGGCGCCCTTGCTGGCGCTGTACAGGGCTCGTTGCGGCAGCCCGGCGGTGGCAGCGATCGAGCAGGTGTTGACGACGGCCGCGTGTGCGGAGGCGCGCAGGTGAGGTAGGGCCGCCCGGGTGGTGCGGACGATGCCGAGGACGTTCACGTCCAGGACGCGGTGCCACTGCGCGTCGTCGTTGTCTTCGACCGTCCCCGCGGCGCCGATACCGGCGTTGTTGACCAGGATGTCGATGCCGCCGAGGTCGGCGGCGGCGGCGGCGACTGCAGACCGTACGGAGGAGTCGTCGGACACGTCAGCGGCGTATCCACGCATGGGCTTGTCCACCGACGAGGGATCAAGATCGAGTACGGCGACGTTCGCTCCACGTGCAGCCAGTAGTTCGGCGGTGGCCCTCCCGATACCGGAGGCACCACCGGTCACCAGGGCCCTGAGGCCTGACATTTCGCTCATGAGTTCGTGCCATTCGTGTGTTTGGCGAGGGTCAGCTGCCCAGAGCGCACACCGCCGGTGGCCAGGGCTGGGCCGTCGATGTCGCCGCTCAGGCCGGTGAGGTCGTAGGTGCATCCGTCATCGGCGGGGCGCTCGGCGCCCGGGGCGCCGAGGCGCAGTAGTTTCATATGGTTCTCCTTGCGGTCGTGGTGCGCGGGCACCGCGGGGCGGTCCGCGTGGGCCGGGTTGTCCGCACGCCGGCCCTGCGGCCCTGTTCCAGGAGGAAGACCTGCTCCACTGCGGCTCGCCACTGGGCGAGGCTTCGTCGACGGGCTGCTGGCAGGGAACGGTGGGCTGCCACCAGTCCTGGGTTGCTGTGTCATCCTGGCAACCCGCTCCATGACATGCGGCTCTTCGCGGGCGTGGCCGAGATTGTGCGGTCGTGAATCAGGCGGGTGATCCTCTCACTCATCCGGTTCTCGTCGTGGTTGTGTCCACCTCGCCGCAGATGCAGTGATCGTGGCGGGGCGATTGGTCTTGCCGTCGGGTGGGGGCTGCCGTTTTCAGGACACTCTCCGGTCGTCGATGGCGTCCATGTTCCAGTCAATGCCGATGCCGGGCTCGTCCGGGGCTACGGCCCGGCCGTCGCGCAGGACCAGTTCGGTGCGGGTCACGGCACGCAGCTGCGGGATGTACTCGACGTACGCACCGTTGGCGACCGCGGCGACAAGGCTGACGTGCAGTTCCATCAGGAAGTGCGGGCAGACCTTGACGTTGAAGGTCTCCGCCAGGTGGGCGACCTTCAGCCACGGGGTGATACCGCCGACGCGGGCGACGTCGACCTGCACGACGGAGGCACCGCCGGCCTCCAGGTAGGTGCGGAACTGCATCGGCGAGTACATCGACTCACCGACCGCAATCGGGATCCTGGTCGAACGGGCGAGCCGTGCGTGGCCGCGGATGTCGTCCGCGGGCATGGGTTCCTCGAGCCAGTATGGGTCGTAGGGTTCGAGGGCGGCGGCGAGCTGCAGGGCGGACGACAGCGACTGCGACCCGTTGGCGTCCGTCATGATGTGAAGGTATGGCCCGACGGCCTCCCGGACCGCGCGCAGGCGCTCCTCGTCGTCGGCGATATGCGGCTTGCCCACCTTGATCTTGACCCCGGAGAACTGCGCGTCCTGCGCCGCGAGGGCCGACTTGACCAGGTCCTCGATGCCGAGGTGGAGCCAGCCCCCCTCTGTGTCGTAAACGGGTATCTCCTGGCGGTGGCCGCCGGCCAGCCTCCACAGCGGCTCGCCCGCCCGCTTGCAACGCAAATCCCACAGGGCCGTGTCGACCGCGGCGAGCGCGAGCGAGGTGATGGCTCCCGTGGTCGTGGCACGGGTCAGACCGAACAGCTCCTGCCAGATCCCCTCGATGTTGCGGGCATCCTTCCCGGCCAGAAGCGGCAGAAGGTGATCGCGCAGCAGAGCCAGAACAGACGTACCGCCGGTACCGATCGTGTACGCGTAGCCGGTACCTTCCATGCCGTCCGCCGTGGCCAGGTGGACGAGAATCGTCTCTTGCTTGACGAACGACTGCACCGCATCAGTGCGATCCGTCTCCACCGCGATATCAGCCAGCAGGGCCGTGGCGTTGGTGATGATGCTCATTCGTTGTGTGCCAGCCTTTCGTGGTCCGTGCCCAGAATCTCGGCCGCAAGAGAGGAACTTGCGGGTGAATTTCGACGACCAAGGAGCCCGAGTCGGTGATGTGACGGGACTGTTTCACAGGGATGCTTGGTCTGCGGCAGGCGAGCGTTTTGAGCGTGGAGGCCGCCGGGGGCGGGGCGAGGGGGCCTCGGCCCGACAGTGCGGATCCACTCGCCGGGTCACGATCATTACCTCACATGTATCACATAGGATCTACCTCTCGTGATGGTGCGGGCGAGTGGATCGCCTCGTCAAGGCCTGCGTGGTGACTAGCTCGGGGATTTTTATGGACGAGGGGGATCGCTGCGCACTATAGGGCTGCTGACAGGCCACGATCCGGGCAAGGACTGGCGGAAACGAAGGGCGGAGCGTCGAACTGGAAGCGCCGGGTGGTGAAGCCACCCTCGCTGACGTAGGCTACCCACCATCCAGTAGATCCTATAGGAAATTGCTCATGTGGGTTGCGTGTCGGCGGACGGACGACCGCGGCGGATGGTCTCCCAGGCATCGAGGGGCCCACCGTCGCGCTCGTGTCCCCTGCAAAGGACGCACGACTCCATCGTTGCGGCAATCTTCCCCGTTCTAGCTCTTTGGAGGTTGTGGACTGTGAAACTGCTACGCATCGGAGCTCCCGGGGCTGAACGGCCGGTCCTGCTGGAGATCGCCAACGACGGTCACGAGCGGTACCTCAACCTGAGCGACATCGCGGAAGACATCGATGGACCGTTCCTCGCCTCGGGTGGACTCGATCGAGTGAGAGCGGCTCTGGCCGAGGGCTCCCTCCCCGAGCTGACGCCCCCCGCCGGAGGCTGGCGTCTCGGCGCCCCGGTAGCCCGCCCGGGGAAGGTCGTTTGCATTGGTCTGAACTACCGCGATCACGCCGAGGAGACTGGGGCAGCCATCCCCCAGCGGCCGGTGGTGTTCATGAAGGACCCCGGCACCGTCGTCGGCCCTTACGACGCGGTGCTGATCCCGCGCGGCTCGGTGAAGGCCGACTGGGAAGTCGAGCTCGCCGTCGTGATCGGTCGCCGCGCCCGCTACCTCGACTCAAGCGAGGAGGCCCTGGCCTGCGTTGCCGGGTACGCGATCAGCAACGACGTCTCCGAGCGTGAGTTCCAACTGGAGTTCTCCAGCCAGTGGGACCTGGGCAAGTCCTGCGAGACCTTCAACCCGCTCGGGCCCTGGCTGGTCACCCCCGACGAGGTCGGCGACCCCCAGGATCTCGGCCTACGGCTATCCGTGGACGGCGTCCCACGTCAGAACGGCCACACCAAGAACATGATCTTCGACGTCGCCGAGATCGTCCGCTACCTCAGCCAGTACCTGGTCCTGGAACCCGGCGACGTCGTCAACACCGGCACCCCGGCCGGCGTCGCCCTGGGCCTGCCCGACCAACCCTATCTGCGCCCCGGCCAGACCGTAGAGCTGGGGATCGACCGCCTCGGCACCCAACGCCAGCTCTTCACCGACGCATGAGAAGCACTCAGTTGTCGACTCCCCTGCCTCCGGACACCGCGCGGATCACCGCCCTCGACACCTACGACATCTGCTTCCCTACCTCGCGCGAGCTGGACGGCTCGAACGCGACTAACCCCGACCCGGACTACTCCGCCGCCTACCTGGTGCTACGCACCAACGCGGGCAATGGCTTGGAGGGCCACGGGTTCACCTTCACCATCGGGCGCGGCAACGATGTCCAAGTAGCCGCGATCGAGTCGCTGCGCTCGTATGTCATCGGCCGCCCACTCACCGAGGTCTGCGCCGACCCGGGTTCTGTGTACCGCGACCTGAATGGCAACAGCCAGCTGCGCTGGCTCGGTCCGGAGAAGGGGGTGATGCACATGGCGGTCGGCGCCGTGGTCAACGCCGTGTGGGATCTGGCCGCCAAGCGGGAGGGCAAGCCGCTGTGGCGGCTCCTCGCGGACGCCGATTTGAAGTGGCTGGTCTCCCAGGTCGACTTCCGATATATCGCTGACGCCCTCACCCCTGAGCAGGCACTGGAGCTGCTGCAGCGCGGCAGGGAGGGCGCGGCGGAACGCGCGGCCGAGCTGTCCCAACGCGGCTACCCCGCCTACACCACCTCGCCAGGATGGCTCGGCTACTCCGACGAGAAACTCGTCCGTCTCGCCAGCCAGGCGCTCGCCGACGGCTTCCGCCAGATCAAGCTCAAGGTCGGCGCCGACCTGCAGGGCGACATCCGCCGCTGCCGCATTGCGCGCGCCACCATCGGACGGGACGTTCGGATGGCCATCGACGCCAACCAGCGCTGGAACGTAGACGAGGCTGTCGCCTGGCCCAGCGCTCTCGCCGAGTTCGACCCATACTGGATCGAAGAGCCGACGAGCCCGGACGGCGTGCTCGGCCACGCTGGGCAGCAGTCCGCGACGCGCCAGCCGGGTAAGTCGGGCAGGACCTGGCTGTCGTGGGTGGTGGCCGCGGTGGTGGCCACGTCCGTGATCACGTTGGGGGCGTCGGGAGCACAGGTCTCGGTCAGATGAGCGGCGAACCCCTTCCATCCGATGATGTGTCCGTGCCGAACCCAGCAGCCTCGTTCCCCTCACCGTGGCAGAGATCCGCAGACTCCTGGACGCTTTCCTGCCCCACCCCGGACCCCACCACAACCAACGCCAACACACACTGAACTGGTCCCAATCACGCAGACGCCACCAGGCCACCGCCCGACACTGCCACTACCAACGAAGAACCAGCTCAGGACACAAAATCTCACTGGAGTNACGAAGAACCAGCTCAGGACACAAAATCTCACTGGAGTACTAAGTGGGCGTTCACGTAGGGTTCTTCCGCTATGCGAGCTTTGCCCGTGCCCCAGTTTGAGCGCCTCTGCCTGGTAGGAGGCGTACACCCCCGCCTGGATCACGAACCTGCCTGCCCGTCTCGTTCACTTCCATGACTTGAAGTCCGTCTGGTTTGAAGACGCCCCAGAACCGCCCGACAGTCGGCGGAACCACATCCTCCGGGCGCGGCCATGATCACGCTGTGCCGTGAGCGACCGCAAGCCCTACCCCAGCGACCTATCCGATGCCCGATGGGCCCTGATCGAGCCGACGCTGACAGCCTGGCGAAACGCCCGGCTCGAGCGCAGACCCACAGGACAGCCGGCCAAAGTCGAGTTACGCGACGTGTTCGACGCGATCCTCTACATCAACCGCACGGGAATCCCCTGGAAATACCTTCCCCACGACTTCCCCGGACACGGCACCGTCTACTTCTACTACGCCGCCTGGCGCGACGAGGGAATCTTCGCCCAGCTCAACTACGACCTGACCGGCCTGGCCCGCGTCAAAGAAGGCCGCAAGCCCGAGCCGACCGCCTCGGTCATCGACACCCAGAGCATCAAGACCTCCACCAACGTACCCCTGACCAGCCAGGGAACCGACGCCGCAAAGAAGATCGTCGGACGCAAGCGGGGCATCCTGACCGACACCATCGGCCTCATCCTCGCCGTGACAGTCGCCGGCGCCGGCCTCTCCGAGAACGCCATGGGAATACGCCTCCTCGACCAGGCGAAAGAGACCTACCCGACGATCGCGAAAAGCTGGGTCGACACCGGCTTCAAGAACGCCGTCATCGAGCACGGCGCCAAGCTCGGAATCGACGTCGAAGTCGTCAACCGCAACCCCGAAAAGCGCGGCTTCCACGTCGTGAAAAGACGCTGGGTAGTAGAGCGGAGCATCGGATGGATCATGATGCACCGCCGCCTCGCCCGCGACTACGAGGCCCTCACCACCAGCTCCGAAGCCATGATCCACATCGCCTCCATCGACAACCTCAGCAAACGCATAACGGACGAGACCACACCAACCTGGCGAGGAACCTACTAGGGCATAAGCGGCAATCCACCTAGATCAAACGCCCACTAAGAGCGGCCAGCGTCTGTTCGCTGCCCCGCGCGCCAGCCGCGCAGACGCAGACTCGCTCTGGTTCTCCTGACCCCCGCCTTGCTTCCGGTGCGGCCCTGGACCAACGGGCTGTCCGGCTCCGGCCGGACAGCCCGTCCACAAGGACTTTCAGTAGCCCCTGTTAACCTCGCGCTTTCATGAAGCAGGCTGTCCGACAGGCGGTCAGGTAAGCGAAAAGTGCCTCTGACCAGCGAGAATGAGGATTGCTGAGGNCATGAAGCAGGCTGTCCGACAGGCGGTCAGGTAAGCGAAAAGTGCCTCTGACCAGCGAGAATGAGGATTGCTGAGGCCCTTGTTCCCGCCCCTGTCGGAGGCACTTTCCAGGTGAAGAAGCGTATCGGGTCCTACCCACGTGTCCGTACCGAAGGCGGCGGCCGCGGGGTGGTCTCCCAGGCCGGCGGTGTGCTGCTGCTGGAGACGATCCGCAAGTCCGGTCTGGATCAGGCGATATCCACGGCACTGGCGCCCTGGCGGAAGTCCCGCGCTGTGCACGATCCCGGCAAGACGGTGCTGGATCTCGCGCTCGCGGTCGCGCTGGGCGGAGACTGCCCGGCAGACGTCGGCACGCTGCGGGCCGAACCTGCCGTCTTCGGCCCGGTCGCCTCCGACCCGACCGTCTCCCGCCTGATCGACACCCTCGCAGCCTCCGGCGAGAAAGCCTTGCAGGCCATCCGGTCCGCACGGTCCGAAGTCCGGCAGCGGGTCTGGTCGTTGGCCGGGGGTAATGCCCCGGCCGCCGACGGAAAGGTCACGGTCGACCTCGACGGCGTCCTGGTGGTCGCGCACTCCGACAAAGAGGACGCGGCCGCGACCTGGAAGAAGNTTCGTCGACCACGGCCCGGGCGGAACCGGAGAGCCGGTCGCCGCTCTGCTCAGACCGGGCAATGCGGGCTCGAACACGGCCGCCGACCACATCACCACCGCCCGCCTCGCCCTGGCCCAGCTGCCGAAGAAGTACCGGCGCGGACGGCAGACGCTGATCCGCACCGACTCGGGCGGGGGCGCCCACGAGTTCGTCGACTGGCTGTCCGCCCGCGGCCGGTGGCTGTCCTACTCGGTCGGCATGACCATCACCGATGCCATCCACCAGGCAGTCTTGAAAGTCCCGGCATCGGCCTGGACGCCGGCCGTCGAGCCCGACGGCGAGATCCGTGACGGAGCCTGGGTGGCCGAGCTCGACGGCGATGTCCTCACCGGCTGGCCGAAAGGGATGCGGCTGATCATCCGCAAGGAACGACCGCACCCCGGTGCCCAGTTGAGGATCACCGACGCGGACGGCATGCGGATCACCTGCTTCGCCACCAACACTCCCGACCGGCCGATCGCCGAGCTCGAGCTCCGCCACCGACTGCGGGCCCGGGCCGAGGACCGCATCCGGGCCGCCCGCGCGACCGGACTGCGCAACCTGCCCCTGCACCACACCGCCCAGAACAAGGTCTGGCTGGAGATCGTCCAGATCGCCCTCNCTGATCACCGAAGCCCTGCAACGACTCGCGGCCCTGCCGAACCCCGGCTGACCAACAGCATCCCGTCCCGACGAGCAGCACCACCCGACCGGAGCCGTGGAACCCGGCGCCCACCCGACGCGACAGCCGGACTGCCAGCATGCCCACCTGCACAAAAGGCCACCGCGAACGAGCGAAAGGATCCGTCAGCAAACTGACGGACCCTCATGTAGGGTCGGGGGCTGGCGCGGTGGCGGAGTACGTCCGCTCCGTTTCCAGCCCCCGCCGCATCGAACCGTGCGTGCGGTTCTCCCGCACACGGCTCACCGACGCCGTTCACCACCGGCATTCGGCCTGCCCCGCCAGTCCCGGAAGGGTCTGGGTGCGACGACGGTCCCGTGCAGAGCAACCAGCCCCAGCGAGTCGGCGGAGGCAAACGCCACCACCGACCAGCCGAATCTTCGGCTGCGCCGATGCTTCTTGGCGAGGAACCCGCCGATCCGCATCCGCGCATAGGAGCCGATCTGGTCGAAGCGGTGGGCCGAGTTCCCGAAGCGGAAGTACGCGCCCCACCCGCGAAGGAACGCATTCACGTCCTCCACGATCACCTTGACCGGCAGCAACAGCCTGCGCCGGTCCGTGAGTTCACGGATCCGGTCACGAGCGTGCTGCACCGCCCTGTCCGAAGGCCAGCGAGCGAGGAAAGCGATCGGACGCCGCCCGCCGCGCGGCCGGGAGGTGACCCACCGGTGATGGAAGCCGAGGAAATCCACTCCCTCGCCTCCGACCTGCAGGTGCACAATCCTGGTCTTGGCCGCCTTCGGCTCCAGGCCGAGCTCGGCCAGCAGGTCCTTCAACCGCCCAAGGGCGGCTTCGGCCTGCTCGCGGGTAGCGCACATCACCACAGCATCGTCGGCATAGCGCACCAGCACCCCGTGACGGCGCACGTCCCATACCCGGTCCAGCCGGTGCAGATAGACGTTGCACATCAACGGTGAAACAACCCCACCTTGTGGGGTTCCGGTCACCGGCCGACGGACCTGCCCGTCCTCCATCACCCCGGCCCGCAGCATCGCGCGCAAGAGCTTGAGGACCGACCGGTCGCAGATGCGTTCCTCGACCGCCTGCATCAACTTCTCGTGCGGAATCGCCTCGAAGCAGTTGGCGATGTCCGTCTCCACCACCCAGCGCCTGCCCCGCCATGCCTCGTCCACGAGGACCTGGAGGGCATCGTGCGCCCCGCGCCTGGGCCTGAACCCAAACGAGCACGGGAGCATATCGGCTTCGAAGACCGGCTCGAGCACGATCTTCAGCGCCGCCTGCACGATGCGGTCACGAACAGAAGGAATCGACAGCGGCCTCTGCTCCGCAGTAGAGCCGGGTTTCGGAATGAACACCCGGCGCGCGGGCCGCGGACGCCAGCGGCCTTCCTTCAGCTCAGTGGCCAACTGTCGACGATCGCGTAATTCCCCAGGGGTGTGGTCACGTAATTCCCCACCCCCTGGGGCGAGGGGCGGTCACTTGACCGTGGGGTCCTTCGGGTCGATGGGGCCCTTCGGCCGCTTGTTCGGTCGGTAACTGGGGCCGTTCATGATGACCTGGTGGCTGGCG
>NZ_JARWBG010000083.1:0-20197 GCF_029846775.1 Streptomyces chengmaiensis | reverse complement strand
CCGGGACCCGGCGCGCTCTTCCGGCGTCGCCGGGGCGCGCCCGGCGCGACCTCGGGGCAGCGGCCCTCGCTGCCCGGCCAGCCGGCCGCGACCGAGCCCGGCGCGGCCCAGCCCGTGCACGGCCAGCGAGCGGGCGCGACCGGCCAGGAGGCGTCCGAGCCGCGGCGGTCGTTCGTCTTCGACGGTGAGAAGGTGCTGATCGTCGATGACGACATCCGCAATGTCTTCGCGCTCACCAGCGTGCTGGAGCAGCACGGTCTGTCGGTGCTGTATGCGGAGAACGGCCGCGAGGGCATCGAAGTCCTGGAGCAGCACGACGATGTGACCGTCGTTCTGATGGACATCATGATGCCGGAGATGGACGGGTACGCGACGACGACCGCGATCCGCCGGATGCCGCAGTTCGCAGGTCTGCCGATCATCGCGCTGACGGCGAAGGCGATGAAGGGGGACCGGGAGAAGGCGATCGAGTCCGGTGCGTCTGACTATGTGACGAAGCCGGTGGACCCCGACCATCTGCTGTCGGTGATGGACCAGTGGATGAGCCCGCAGTGACCCCGGGGGCTCCGCCCCCGGGGTGCGGGGCCGTGTCGGTCGCGGGCGGGGCCGGCGACTGACTCGCTGTGCCCACGGAGGCTTGGGATCCCGGCAATCGGGGAACCTTCTGGTCTTCCGCTACGTTTCTGCTACGTGCACAGTGACATCGCGGTGACAGGGTGTGGCGGCAGCCGGGGTGCGGCTACCATGACCGGCACAAGGACGGGCGGCGTAAGGGAGCCGTCCCCTGGGGCGGCGCCCGGTGCGTCCCCCGGCTCGGCGAGCTGGGGCGACCCCAAACCGGGGCGAGGAGGACGGGCCATGGTGCAGAAGGCCAAGATCCTCCTGGTCGATGACCGGCCGGAGAATCTGCTGGCGCTGGAGGCCATCCTCTCTGCGCTCGATCAGACGCTGGTGCGGGCATCGTCAGGGGAGGAAGCGCTCAAGGCGCTGCTGACAGACGACTTCGCGGTCATTCTTCTGGACGTCCAGATGCCGGGCATGGACGGATTCGAGACGGCCGCGCACATCAAGCGCCGCGAGCGGACCCGTGACATCCCCATCATCTTCCTGACGGCCATCAACCACGGTCCCCACCACACCTTCCGGGGATACGCGGCAGGCGCCGTCGACTACATCTCCAAGCCGTTCGACCCCTGGGTGCTCCGCGCGAAGGTCTCGGTCTTCGTCGAGCTGTACATGAAGAACTGCCAACTGCGCGAGCAGGCGGCGCTGCTGCGGCTCCAGCTGGAGGGCAGCGCTCAGTCGGGCGCGGGGGACCCCAAGGAGCCCGCCGGGCTGCTCGCCGAACTGTCGGCGCGGCTCGCGGCGGTTGAGGAGCAGGCAGAAGCGCTCTCCAAACAGCTCGACGACGACTCGGCGGACGCCGCAGCCGTCGCCACCGCCGCACATCTCGAGCGCAAGCTCACCGGACTGCGGCGGGCACTGGACGCCCTGGAGCCCGGTGCGGGAGGCGCATCCGCTCTGCCGTCGCAGAGCTGACGGACACACCGGACGATCCGGGACGTTTGACCGCGCGTCAACTTCTCCACCACATCAGTAGCGACACGAACGGGTGAAGCAGTGGGCACGCGTGTCCACCGCCGTCGACACCGGTAACCTCACTGCCATGGCCTCACGTACGTCCGGTACAGGTTCCCAGGGCACGGCGGGCACCGCGAAGCCGCGCGCCGGCCGTACGACCGGTGCTGCCGCGAAGAAGGCGGCGCCCGCGAAGAAGTCCGCCCCCGCGAAGAAGACGGCAGCCAAGAAGGCGCCCGCGAAGAAGGCGCCGGCGAAGAAGGCCGCCGCCCCCAAGCCCGCACCGTCCCCGACCTCTGGCGTGTACCGGCTCGCCCGCGCCGTCTGGCTGGGTCTCGCCCATGCCGTCGCCGCCCTCTTCCGCGGCATAGGGCGGGGCGCGAAAGGGCTCGACCCGGCCCACCGCAAGGACGGCCTGGCGCTGCTTCTCCTCGGGCTCGCCCTGATCGTCGCCGCCGGCACCTGGGCGCATCTGAACGGCCCGGTCGGCGATCTCGTCGAAATGCTGGTGACCGGGGCATTCGGCAGGCTCGATCTGCTCGCGCCGATACTGCTCGGCGCGATCTCCGTACGCCTGTTCCTCTATCCCGAGAAGCCCGAGGCCAACGGCCGCATCGTCATCGGCCTGTCCGCCCTGGTCGTCGGCGTCCTCGGCCAGGTCCACATCGCCTGCGGCTCCCCGGGGCGCAGCGAGGGCACGGACGCGATGCAGGACGCCGGCGGCCTGGTCGGCTGGGCCGCGTCCAAGCCGCTGATCTTCATGATGGGGGAGGTCCTCGCCGTACCGCTGCTGCTTCTGCTGACGTTCTTCGGGCTGCTGGTCGTCACCGCGACGCCCGTCAACGCCATTCCGCAGCGGCTGAGGGTGCTCGGCTCCAGGCTGGGCCTGGTGGACGCCCCGTACGACCCGGCGGCCGATCCGATCGCCACGGACGACGACGAGCGCTACGAGCAGCAGTGGCGCGGGGCCCTGCCCGCGGGCGCCCGCCGCAGGTCCACGGCGCGCAGGTCCGGCGCTCCGGCGGGGGAGGACCCCGGCCGGGCCGAGGAGGAAGCGTTCTCACAGCGCCGTCGGAAGGGCGGGCGGACGCCCGCCGAACCCGCACTGGGCCGTCCGATGGACGCCGTCGACGTGGCCGCGGCCGCCGCCGCGTCCCTGGACGGGGCCGTGCTGAACGGCCTGCCGCCCTCCCCGCTCGTCGCCGGTCTCACCAGGGATGTGACGGCCGACCGCGAGCGGGCCGCGAGCTCCGTGCCGGGTGCGCGCGAGCCCGAGGGCGCCGGCTCCGCCACGCAGGGCCGCGGGGGTTCGTCCGTACCGGATCTGACCAAGCCCGCGCCCGACGAGTCCTCCCAGCTCTTGCCGCCCCGCGCCGAGCAGCTCCAGCTGTCCGGGGACATCACCTACTCGCTGCCCTCGCTCGATCTGCTGGAGCGGGGCGGCCCGGGCAAGTCGCGCAGCGCGGCGAACGACGCCATCGTCGCCGCGCTGACGAACGTGTTCGCGGAGTTCAAGGTCGACGCCGCCGTCACCGGCTTCACCCGCGGCCCGACGGTGACCCGGTACGAGGTCGAGCTCGGCCCGGCCGTCAAGGTCGAGCGGATCACCGCGCTGACCAAGAACATCGCCTACGCCGTCGCCAGCCCGGATGTGCGGATCATCTCGCCGATCCCCGGCAAGTCCGCCGTCGGCATCGAGATCCCCAACACGGACCGGGAAATGGTCAAGCTCGGCGACGTGCTGCGGCTCGCGGACGCGGCCGGGGACGAGCACCCGATGCTGGTGGCGCTGGGCAAGGACGTCGAGGGCGGCTACGAGATGGCCAATCTGGCGAAGATGCCGCATGTGCTGGTCGCCGGAGCGACCGGATCGGGCAAGTCGTCCTGCATCAACTGCCTGATCACCTCGATCATGGTGCGGGCCACCCCGGAGGACGTGCGGATGGTCCTCATCGACCCCAAGAGGGTGGAACTGACCGCCTACGAGGGCATTCCACATCTGATCACCCCGATCATCACCAACCCCAAGCGGGCGGCCGAGGCCCTCCAGTGGGTCGTTCGGGAGATGGATCTGCGTTACGACGATCTCGCCGCATACGGCTACCGCCATATCGACGACTTCAACCAGGCCGTGCGCAGCGGCAAGGTCAAGCCGCCCGAAGGCGGCGAGCGTGAGCTGCAGCCCTACCCGTATCTGCTGGTCATCGTGGACGAGCTGGCGGATCTGATGATGGTCGCGCCGCGCGACGTCGAGGACGCGATCGTGCGGATCACCCAGCTGGCGCGGGCGGCGGGCATCCATCTGGTGCTCGCCACCCAGCGGCCGTCCGTCGACGTCGTCACCGGTCTGATCAAGGCGAACGTGCCCTCACGGCTCGCCTTCGCCACCTCCTCGCTCGCGGACAGCCGCGTCATCCTCGACCAGCCCGGCGCCGAGAAGCTCATCGGCAAGGGCGACGGTCTGTTCCTGCCGATGGGCGCCAACAAGCCCACCCGGATGCAGGGCGCCTTCGTCACGGAGGAGGAGATCGCGGCCGTCGTCCAGCACTGCAAGGACCAGATGGCCCCGGTCTTCCGGGAGGACGTCGTGGTCGGCGGCAAGCAGAAGAAGGAGATCGACGAGGACATCGGCGACGATCTGGATCTGCTGTGCCAGGCCGCCGAACTGGTGGTGTCCACCCAGTTCGGCTCCACCTCCATGCTCCAGCGGAAACTGCGCGTCGGCTTCGCCAAGGCCGGGCGGCTGATGGATCTGATGGAGTCGCGGAACATCGTGGGGCCGAGCGAAGGCTCAAAGGCGCGTGATGTTCTTGTGAAGGCCGATGAGCTGGATGGAGTGCTCGCCGTCATACGCGGGGAGGCTCACTCATAAGGGTTTGTCGGGCAACCGTTTCCCTTGGTTGCACGTCCAGTTGGAGGGAGGGAAAGCTCGATCCCCCACGATGACCCCGAAACGCTCCTGCCAGCGGGATGTCCGGCCATTCCGATGGCGTACAAACTTCGTCCGCCCGGTTGCCCCACCCTTTCGCCCCACTCATAGACTGAACCTCCAGCAGGTGGCTACACGCTCGAAAGGCGCCCCCGTGTCCATCGGCAACTCCCCCGAAGACGACCGCCCTTCCGTCGAAGAGGACCAGCCTTCGGCCGAACATGAACAGCCTTCGGTCGAACCCGATCAGCCGTCGATCGGCCGTGCCCTTCAGCAGGCCCGTGTCGAAGCGGGCATGACGGTCGACGAGGTCAGTACCTCCACCCGGGTGCGCATCCCCATCGTGCACGCGATCGAACAGGACGACTTCTCCCGCTCCGGCGGCGATGTGTACGCCCGCGGCCACATCCGCATGATCGCCCGCGCGGTCGGGGTCGACCCCGCCCCCCTGATCACGCAGTTCGACGGCGAGCACGGCGGCCGGCCGACGCCCACGCCCGCCGCGCCGCTGTTCGAGGCCGAGCGGATCCGCCCCGAGCCGCGCCGGCCCAACTGGACGGCGGCCATGGTCGCGGCCATCGTCGCCGTGATCGGCTTCGTCGGCTTCACCCTCTTCAGCGGCGACGACGGCGGCGGCAAGAGCAGCACCGTCGCCGAGGGCCCCTCGCCCGAGCAGAAGCCGGCGACCAAGGCGCCGGCCAGCAAGCCCGCCGACCCCAAGCCCGAGCCCTCGGACAGCGCCATCGCCGCCGTGCCCAAGGACAAGGTCACGGTCAAGCTCTCCGTCGTCGAGGACAAGAGCTGGATCTCGGCCAAGTCGCACAACGGCAAGCTGCTCTTCGACGGCACACTGCGAAAGGGCGATTCCAAGACATTCCAGGACGACGAGCGCATCGATCTGATCCTTGGCAACGCCGGGGCGATCGAGCTGTATGTCAACGGCAAGCAGGTCGACGACGACTTCAAGTCGGGCCAGGTCGAGCGGCTGTCGTTCACCAAGGGCGACCCCGAGGCCGGCTGACGGGCGGGCTGACGGGCCTCCCGGGGTCCTGGGGAGCCCTCGCGGCGGGGGTGACGGTCGGGACAAAGTAGTCTTGAGTCCATGCCCGAACGCCGTACCGTCGCCCTTGTCACACTCGGCTGCGCCCGTAACGAGGTGGACTCGGAGGAGCTCGCAGGCCGCCTGGCAGCGGACGGCTGGCAGCTCGTCGAGGACGCCGCCGATGCGGATGTCGCCGTCGTCAACACCTGCGGTTTCGTCGAGGCCGCCAAGAAGGACTCCGTCGACGCCCTGCTGGAGGCGAACGACCTCAAGGACCACGGCAGGACCCAGGCCGTGGTCGCCGTCGGCTGTATGGCCGAGCGGTACGGCAAGGATCTGGCCGAGGCGCTGCCCGAGGCGGACGGCGTCCTCGGCTTTGACGACTACGCCGACATCTCCGACCGGCTGCAGACCATCCTCAGCGGCGGGATCCATGCCGCGCACACCCCGCGTGACCGGCGCAAGCTGCTGCCGCTGAGCCCGGCAGAGCGCCAGGGTGCCACCGATGTGGCCCTGCCCGGACACGCCCAGGAACCCGCCCCGCAGGAATCCGCCCCCGCCGACCTCCCGGAGGGCGTCGCCCCGGTGTCCGGCCCGCGCGCCCCGCTGCGCAGACGGCTCGGCTCCAGCCCGGTCGCCTCCGTCAAGCTCGCCTCCGGCTGCGACCGGCGCTGCTCCTTCTGCGCGATCCCCTCCTTCCGCGGCTCCTTCATCTCGCGCCGCCCGAGCGATGTGCTCGGTGAGACGCGCTGGCTGGCCGAGCAGGGCGTCAAGGAGATCATGCTGGTCTCCGAGAACAACACCTCGTACGGCAAGGACCTGGGCGACATCCGGCTGCTGGAGACCCTGCTGCCCGAGCTTGCGGCCGTGGACGGCATCGAGCGCGTCCGGGTCAGCTATCTGCAGCCCGCCGAGATGCGCCCCGGGCTGATCGACGTCCTCACCTCGACCGAGAAGATCGCCCCGTACTTCGATCTGTCCTTCCAGCACTCCGCGCCCGGGGTGCTGCGCGCCATGCGCCGCTTCGGCGACACCGAGCGCTTCCTGGAACTGCTGGAGACGATCCGCGGCAAGGCGCCGCAGGCCGGGGTGCGGTCCAACTTCATCGTCGGCTTCCCCGGCGAGACCGAGGCGGACTTCGCCGAGCTGGAGCGCTTCCTCAACGGCGCCCGCCTGGACGCCGTGGGAGTCTTCGGATACTCCGACGAGGAGGGCACCGAGGCCGTGACATATGAGGGCAAACTGCCCGGCGACGTCATCGCCGAGCGGCTGGAGCACCTGTCGCGGCTGGCCGAGGAGCTGACCGCGCAGCGCGCGGAAGAGCGCCTGGGCGAAACCCTCAGCGTGCTCGTCGAGTCCGTCGACGAGTCCGTCGACGCCGATGACGGCGAGTACGCGGCCGTGGGGCGCGCCGCGCACCAGGCGCCCGAGACCGATGGCCAGGTGCTCTTCACCGCCGGTGAGGGCCTTGTGCCGGGCCTTATGGTCGAGGCCAAGGTCGTCGGCACGGAAGGTGTCGATCTGGTGGCGGAGCGGCTTGGCGGCGAAAGGCTTGAGGAGGCGGGCAGGTGACCGGAGTCCCGGCATCCGCGGCGGGCGGCGCGGGGAGGCCGGCGCCCGGCGGCAAGCTGGGTGCTGCGGCCGTCAACCAGGCCAGCCTGTGGAACATCGCCAACATACTCACCATGGTCCGGCTGCTGCTGGTGCCCGGCTTCGTGGTGCTGATGCTGCAGGACGGCGGATACGACCCGGTCTGGCGCGCCTGGGCTTGGGCCGCGTTCGCCGTGGCCATGATCACCGATGTCTTCGACGGCCACCTGGCGCGTACGTACAACCTGGTCACCGACTTCGGGAAGATCGCCGACCCGATCGCCGACAAGGCGATCATGGCAGCCGGACTGCTGTGCCTGTCGGCCCTCGAGGAACTTCCGTGGTGGGTGACCGGTGTGATCCTCTTCCGCGAGCTGGGCATCACCCTGATGCGGTTCTGGGTGATCCGGCACGGCGTCATCCCGGCCAGCCGCGGCGGCAAGATGAAAACCCTCGCACAAGGCACGGCCGTGGGGATGTACGTGCTCGCGCTCACCGGCCCGCTGGCCACGCTGCGCTTCTGGGTGATGGCGGTAGCCGTCGTGCTGACGGTCGCCACCGGTCTCGACTACGTCCGGCAGGCCGTCGTGCTCCGCCGCAGGGGGCTCGCCGCCCAGCGGACGGCGGGTGCACGCGAGGGGGGCCACGCGTGAGTGCAGCGGCCCGTGTGCTGGCGCTGCTTGCGGAGCGTGGCGAGACCCTGGCCGTCGCGGAGTCCTTCACCGGCGGGCTGGTCGCCGCCGAGCTGACCGCCGTCCCGGGGGCCTCCCGGACTTTCCGGGGCTCGGTCACGGCCTATGCGACGGCCCTGAAGAAGGATCTCCTGGGCGTCGACGGAACGCTCCTGGCGGAGCGCGGGGCGGTGGATCCGGATGTGGCCGCGCAGATGGCGGCGGGTGTACGGCGTGCCCTGGGGGCGGGGTGGGGGCTGGCGACCACGGGGGTCGCGGGTCCCGATCCACAGGACGGGGCCCCCGTCGGAACGGTGTTTCTGGCCGTTTCGGGGCCGGATGGCCAAGAGAAAGTGGCCGCGCTGCGATTGAACGGCGACCGGGCGGAAATCCGTATGGAGAGTGTACGGAGCGTGCTCGAGCTGCTCTTCGGCGAACTGCACGACAATGCGCGGGCACAGGATACGGAACAGAACGGGGGGACTTGATGTTTGCAGCCCTGAGTGAACACGACATCGCTCCCCGCACGGCCGCGGCGCGAGGCGGTACGGTGGGGCGTGAAGGATGCGGTTTCGCGGTCCGAGGAGGGAGCCACCGATGATTCTGCTCCGTCGCCTGCTGGGTGACGTGCTGCGTCGGCAGCGCCAGCGCCAGGGCCGTACTCTGCGCGAAGTCTCCTCGTCCGCCCGAGTTTCGCTCGGCTATCTCTCCGAGGTGGAACGGGGGCAGAAGGAGGCTTCCTCCGAGCTGCTCTCCGCGATCTGCGACGCGCTTGACGTACGGATGTCCGAGCTTATGCGCGAAGTGAGCGATGAGCTGTCGCTGGCTGAGCTGGCAGAGTCGGCAGCGGCGAGCGAGCCGGTGCCCGCGCCAGTGCGCCCGATGCTGAACCCGCTCAACCCCGTCTCTGTGACCTCGGTGACGGGGGTGCCAACGGAGCGAGTGACGATCAAGGCGCCTGCCGAGGCGGTGGACGTCGTCGCGGCCTGAGCGGCCTGCCTGATCCGTACGGTGTGGTTTGGGGCGGGGCCCCGGTAGGTACTTAACGTGCCTGGCCGGGGCCTTTGTCATTCCGGTGGAGTCGCGGCTGCCGTTCCGCGCTCCGGCGCTCTTCCCGAATGCCCGTTTTGGTGCGTTCGTGTCATGGTGGGACGGTAGCGGCGAACCGAGTGGAGGACACGGATGTCTGTCGTGAAGAGCCCCCTGTCCCAGGCGGATCTCAAGACCGTCGGCGAAGCCCTGCGCGGCGCGCTCGTGGATCTGGTGGACCTCGCCCTGGTGGCCAAGCAGGTCCACTGGAACGTCGTCGGGCCCCGCTTCCGGTCCATCCATCTGCAGCTCGACGAGGTGGTGGCCACGGCCCGGCAGCACTCCGACACGGTGGCCGAGCGGGCCTCGGCGATCGGCGTCACTCCGGACGGCCGAGCCGCGACCGTGGCGTCGCAGAGCGCCATCGCCGCCGCCCCGGACGGCTGGATCAAGGACGTCGACGCCGTGCAGACGCTGGTGGACGGGCTCGCCGCGGTGATCGGGCGGATGCGCGAGCGCATCGACGCGACCGCGGAGCCCGACCCGGTGAGTCAGGACATTCTGATCGGGCTCACCGCCGACCTCGAGAAGCACGCCTGGATGTTCCAGGCGGAGAGCGTCTAGCGGAAGCGCCGGACCCGCCCTTGTGCGCCCTCCCGGCGGCCGTCGCGCCGGAATAGCGTGGGCGCGCCGGGGGCCGGAGGAGGCAGCCATGTCCATACGCGGGGTGTCCTTCGGCCCTGCGGCGCTCGGGCTCCTGGGCGGGGCGCTGTGGTGGTGGGCGGTGCTGCGCTGGGCGCTCGTACCGGATCGGACCGGGTTGGTGGAGGCGACCGTCGCCGCGGGCGGATGGGGGCTGAGCCTGCTGCCGGTGCATGTGACAGCGGCACGGAGGGTCACCAGGGCATCGCCACGCCGCCGTTCGGGCGCAGGATCTGGCCCGTCGTGAAGGCGGAGGCGTCCGAGGCCAGATAGAGCGCCGTATGGGCGACGTCCTGGGGTTCGCCGACCCGGCCCAGCGGGGACATCCGGGCCAGCGCCGCCTCGGTCCGGCGCCGGTGGGCCTCGTCATGGCGGTCGGTCATGGGGGTGCGGACCCAGCCGGGGGCCACGGCGTTGACGCGGATTCCCATGGGGCCAAGCTCGGTGGCCAGTGTCCTGGTCAGCTGGACGACCGCCGCCTTGGAGACGCTGTAGCAGAGCAGCCCGGATTGGGCGGCGTCGACCGCGCCCGAGGCCATCGTGACGAGCGAGCCGCCCCGGCCGCCTGCCGCGATCATGACGCGGGCCGCCTCCTGGCAGGCATACAGCACCCCCTTGAAGTTGACCCCCATCACACGGTCCAGATCCTCGTCCCGGGTCTGAAGAACCCGGCCGCTGTGCATGATGCCCGCGATCGCGGCCATGACGTCGAGCCGCCCGGTCTCCTCGGCCGCACGGTCGACTGCCGCGCTGAGCAGTGTGCGGTCCGTGACGTCGACGGTGTGCACGGAGGCGAGGCCTCCGGCGTCCCGGATCAGCGCCTGTGTCTCGGACAGGCCCTTCTCGTCGACGTCGGCGCAGTGGACGGCTGCCCCCGCCTCGGCCAGCAGGGCGGCGCAGGCGCGTCCGATGCCGCCGGCGGCGCCGGTGACGAACGCGGTCCGGCCGGTCAGGTCGTACGCGGTCAGGCCCATTCCGGGACCGTACGAGAGAAACTGACGACCCGTCAATAAGTTGGATGCGGCTGGCAGACAGGACACCAGAACACGGGGCGGGTACGGCCGGCTCCGCGCGCCGCGGGCTGGTCGGGCTCGTCGGCCCTGCGGATCGGGGCTCCGCACCGCAGACAGGGCAGGCCCTCCCGCCCATAGACGTACAGCCGGGGCGCCTGCGCCCTCGGCCCCGATGTGGTGCGCCGTTCCGTGCGGGTCTTGTTGGCCTCCAGGAGACGGTGCGCGGTGGCGACGAGCCGCTCGGGGATGCCGTCGGGCAGCTCGCCGACGGGCAGCCACGGGCTCACCCGGGCCAGGAAGGCGAGCTCCGAGCGGTAGACATTGCCGATTCCCGCGAGATTGCGCTGGTCCAGCAACGCCTCCCCGAGAGGGCGGGCGGGGTCGGCGGTCAGATGCGCCGCCGCCGTGCCCGGATCCCAGTCCGGGCCCAGCAGATCCGGTCCGAGATGCCCCACCGCCGTGCCCTCGTCCGCGGTCCGCATCAGCTCCAGCACCGGAAGCCGGTAGCCGACCGCGGTGTCCGCCCGCGTGCCGAGGACCGCCCTGATCTGATGCGCGGGCCCTCCGCGCCAGCGCTCCCCGGCCGGGTACACCTGCCAGGAGCCGTCCATCCGCAGATGCGAGTGCAGCGTGACGCCGCCCTCGACGCGGGTGAGCAGGTGCTTGCCGCGGGAGACGACGTCGAGCACCGTGTGCCCGGTGAGATCAGCGGTCGCATGGCGCGGCACCCGCAGATCGAACCGCACCAGCACGTGCCCCGCGAGGGCGCGGCGCAGACGGTGAGCGGTCAGCCAGACGGTGTCTCCTTCGGGCATGCCCCCATCATGCTCCGGGGGCTCCGCGCCCGGAGCAGGCGGACCCGCACCGGCGTCACGGCCGCAGCCGCAAGCCCCTCGGCGTGGCGTGGAAGCCCGCGGACTCCAGCGGCCGGGACAGCGGCGACGTCAGGGCCGCGACGCCATTGGCCCGCTCCACCGTGACCGTGCCCAGAGCACCCGCCAACGCCGCCTCCGCCAGCGCCTCCGCCGCGGCGCGCAGCGCGGGATCGTCGGGGTCGTCGCGCCAGCACAGCAGCGTCCTGCCGCCGCGCTCCATGTAGAGGATCAGCTCGCCGTCGACGAGGACCACCAGGGAGCCCGCCTTGCGGCCCGGCTTGTGTCCTGCACCGGCGGGCGGATCCGGCCACGGCAGGGCCGCGCCGTAGGCATTGGCCGGGTCGGCCGCCGCCAGCACCACGCCGTGCGGCGTCTGTCGGCCCGCGCCTCTGTCCTGCGCCGCGGACGACGCCCGCAGCCGGTCCACCGCACCGTCCATGGCGAACTGGGCCGCCCCAAGGCCCTCCACCACATAGCCCCGGCGTGCCTGGCCGCTGTCCTCGAAGGCGGACAGGACGCGGTAGACCGCGGAGAAGCCTCCCTCGACGCCCTCGGCCGCCACCGCGCCCCGGGTTACCACCCCGTGCCGGTCCAGCAGCGTGCGGGCCAGGGCATGCGCCCGGTGCGTGGGGTCGGGTTCGGCGGCGGGCAGCAGCGACCACCGGCCGCTCACCGTCGGCGGGCCGTTGCGCGAGGCTGGGCGGGCCGCCGCGGTGAGACCGCTGTAGCGCCCCCGGGGGACCGTGCGCCGCGCCCGGTGCGCCGTGGAGCCGGCCGTCCGCCCCGAGCCGAGGAGCGACCGCAGCGGCGCCAGGGTGTCGTTGGTGAGCCGCCCGGACCACGCGAGGTCCCAGATCACGTCGGCCAACTGAGGGTCGGTGACGTCCGGGTGCGTGGTCGCCCGCACCTGGTCGGCGATCTGCCGGAAGAACAGCCCATAGCCGGGCGCGAGCGCCGCCAGCACGGCCTCGTGGAGCGCGGTCGGCTCCAGCGGATGCGGCGGGGGAAGCAGCAGCGGTGCGGCGTCGGCGAGATACAGGGAGACCCAGCCGTCCTTCCCGGGCAGTGCCCCCGCGCCCGCCCACACGACCTCGCCGGCAGTCGTCAGCTCGTCGAGAAGCCCCGGACCGTAACCGGAGACACGGGACGGCAGGATCAGCTTCTCCAGCGCGGAGGCGGGCACGGCCGCGCCCTGGAGCTGCTCGACGGCCCGCGCGAGGCCGTCGATGCCGCGCAGACCGCCCCCGCCGAGGTGCTGCCACTGCGGCAGGAAGGCGGCGAGAGCCGTCGGCGGGACCGGCTCCAGCTCCTGCCGCAGCGCGGCCAGCGAGCGACGGCGCAGTCTGCGCAGCACGGCCGCGTCGCACCATTCCTGACCGACGCCCGAGGGGTGGAACTCGCCTTCCACCACGCGGCCCGACGCGGCCAGCCGCTGCAGAGCGCCCTCGGTGACCGCCGTGCCCAGGCCGAAGCGGGCCGCGGCCTGTGCGGAGGTGAACGGCCCGTGCGTACGGGCGTACCGGGCGAGCAGATCGCCCAGCGGGTCCTTGACCGGCTCGGTGAACGCCTCGGGCACCCCCACGGGCAGTGCGGTGCCGAGAGCGTCCCGCAGCCGGCCGGCGTCCTCGACGGCCGCCCAGCAGTCCGCGCCCGCGATGCGCACCCGGATGGCCCGCCGGGCCGCCGCCAGCTCCTGCGCCCAGGCGGGGTCGGCTCCGCGCTCGGCCAGCTCGCCGGCGGTCAGCGGACCGAGCAGCCGCAGCAGGTCCGCGACGCCCTCCACGTCCTTGAGCCGGCGGTCCTCGGTGAGCCACTGGAGCTCGCTCTCCAGCTCGGTCAGCACGTCCGCGTCGAGCAGCTCGCGCAGCTCCGCCTGGCCCAGCAGCTCGGCCAGCAGCCGTGAGTCGAGCGAGAGGGCGGCGGCACGCCGTTCGGCGAGCGGTGAGTCGCCCTCGTACAGGAACTGGGCGACATAGCCGAACAGCAGCGACCGCGCGAACGGCGAGGGCTCAGGCGTGGTGACCTCGACCAGTCGGACCCGGCGGGACTCGATGTCGCCCATCAGCTCCGTCAGCCCGGGGACGTCGAAGACGTCCTGCAGGCACTCGCGGACGGCCTCCAGGACGATGGGGAACGAACCGAACTCGCTGGCCACCTGCAGCAGTTGCGCCGCCCGCTGGCGCTGCTGCCACAGCGGGGTGCGCTTGCCCGGACTGCGGCGGGGCAGCAGCAGCGCACGCGCCGCGCACTCCCGGAAGCGTGCCGCGAACAGCGCCGAGGACCCGACCTGATCGGTGACCAGCTGGCTGATCTCGCCCTTGTCGAAGACCGCGTCCCCCGCGCCGACCGGGGCCTGTTCGCTGTCGTACACCGTGTCCTGGTGAGCGGGGCCGGCCGGGTCCAGGTCGAGGAGGTCCAGGCCCATCAGGTCGGCGTCGGGCAGTCGCAGCACGATGCCGTCGTCCGCGTGCATCACCTGGGCGTCCATGCCGAACCGCTCGGTGAGCCTGGCGCCCAGCGCCAGCGCCCACGGCGCGTGCACCTGTGCGCCGAAAGGGGAGTGGATCACCACGCGCCAGTCGCCGAGCTCGTCCCGGAACCGCTCGACCAGGATCGTCCGGTCGTCCGGGACATGGCCGCAGGCCCGGCGCTGCTCCTCCAGATAGGCCAGCACGTTGTCCGCCGCCCAGGTGTCCAGACCGGCGGCCAGCAGCCGCAGCCGGGCGTCCTCCGCCGGCTGTCCGCCGATCTCCCGCAGGAACGCGCCCACGGCGCGGCCCAGCTCCAGCGGCCGGCCCAGCTGGTCGCCCTTCCAGAAGGGCAGCCGCCCGGGAACCCCGGGGGCGGGCGAGACGAGCACCCGGTCGCGGGTGATGTCCTCGATGCGCCACGACGTGGTGCCCAGGGTGAACACATCGCCCACCCGGGACTCGTACACCATCTCCTCGTCGAGCTCCCCGACCCGGCCGCCGCCCTTCTTGGGGTCGGACCCGGCGAGGAACACCCCGAACAGGCCGCGGTCCGGGATCGTCCCGCCGGAGGTGACCGCCAGGCGCTGCGCGCCTGGCCGGCCGGTGACCGTGCCCGCCACCCGGTCCCACACCACGCGCGGACGCAGCTCTGCGAACGCGTCGGACGGATAGCGGCCGGCGAGCATGTCCAGCACGGCCGTGAACGCCGACTCGGGCAGCGAGGCGAACGGGGCGGCCCGCCGCACCAGGGCCAGCAGATCGTCGAACTGCCAGGTGTCGAGCGCGACCATCGCCACCAACTGCTGGGCCAGCACGTCCAGGGGGTTGGCCGGGACGCGCATCGCCTCGATCGCCCCGCCGCGCATCCGCTCGGTGACGACGGCCGCCTGTACCAGATCGCCGCGGTACTTGGGGAAGACGACGCCTCTGGAGACCGCTCCCACCTGGTGGCCGGCGCGGCCCACCCGCTGCAGCCCCGAGGCGACGGACGGCGGCGACTCGACCTGCACCACCAGGTCCACCGCGCCCATGTCGATGCCCAGCTCCAGGCTGGAGGTGGCGACCACGGCGGGCAGTCTCCCCGCCTTGAGGTCCTCCTCGACCTGCGCCCGCTGCTCCTTGGAAACGGAGCCGTGGTGCGCACGGGCGAGGAGCGCGGGCGCGCCGTGCGCCGCGCCGGACTGCGCCATGATCTCTGCCGGGGGCGCCCCCTCGGGGAGGGCCTCGCCCACGGTGCGCTCGTACGCGATCTCGTTCAGCCGGTTGCACAGCCGCTCGGCGAGCCGTCGGGAGTTGGCGAACACGATCGTCGAGCGGTGCGCCTGGACCAGATCGGCGATCTTCTCCTCGACATGCGGCCAGATCGAGGGCCGCTCGCCGCCCGCCATGCCGTCGGCGTCGGCCGCGGGCGAGCCGCCCAGCTCGCCCAGATCCTCGACCGGGACGACCACGGACAGGTCGAACTCCTTGCCGGAGGGAGGCTGGACGATCTCCACCCGGCGCTGCGGGGACAGATATCGGGCCACCTCGTCCACCGGCCGCACCGTCGCCGACAGGCCGATCCGCCGGGCCGGGCGCGGCAGCAGCTCGTCGAGGCGCTCCAGCGACAGCGCCAGATGAGCGCCGCGCTTGGTCCCCGCGACCGCGTGGACCTCGTCGAGGATCACCGTCTCGACGCCGGTCAGCGCCTCGCGCGTGGCGGAGGTGAGCATCAGGAACAGCGACTCCGGCGTGGTGATCAGAATGTCCGGCGGGCGGGTGGCGAGGGCGCGCCGCTCTGCCGCCGGGGTGTCGCCGGAGCGGATGCCGACCCGCACGTCGGGCTCCGGCAGGCCCAGCCGCACCGACTCCTGCCGGATGCCGGTGAGCGGACTGCGGAGATTGCGCTCGACGTCCACCGCGAGCGCCTTCAGCGGAGACACATAGAGCACCCGGCAGCGCTTCTTCGCCTCGGCGGGCGGCGGCGTGGACGCCAGCCGGTCGAGGGCCGCGAGGAACGCCGCCAGGGTCTTGCCGGACCCGGTCGGGGCGACGACGAGAACGTCCGACCCTGCCTCAATGGCCTGCCAGGCGCCCTCCTGGGCCGCCGTGGGCGCGCTGAAGGCCCCCGTGAACCAGCTCCGGGTCGCGGGAGAGAAGGCGTCGAGCGCAGTCCTGGCCATGTCCCCCATCGTGCACCCCGCCACTGACAATCGGCCCCGCCGGCGGTGCCCGGCCGCCCGGCCGCCGCCTGCCTCCCCGCCGGTCCGCCCGCGGCCCCTCCGCAGTCCCTCCGCAGTCCCTCCGGGGCCGCCCGGGGGCCGTCCGCTCCATGGACACACAGACCGGGGGCCACGGCAGCGGCGCACAATGTCCGCATGGAGCGGCGGCAGACGCGGGACGAGTGGGCCAGGCACTGGCAGTACGAGGAGCTGCCGGGCCTCGATCTGCTGCGCGCCCGCTATGTCCGGCACTCCTTCCCCCGCCACAGCCACGAGTGCTTCACCTTCGGCGCGGTCAGCGGCGGCGTCGAGGACGTGAGCACGCCCGACGGCATGATCCAGGCGCGCCCCGGCACCGTCGTCATGATCAACCCGGAGGTGCCGCACGCCGCCCGGGCGGGGACGCCCGAGGGCTGGACGTACAGCACGCTCTACCCGTCCGTCGACCTCGTCGCCGACATCGCCGGGGACGTCACCGCGCTGCGCGGCACGCCCGCCTTCGCCGAGACCATCGTCGAGGACACGCACACGGCGGAGCTGATACGCGGTGTGCACCAGGCCGCCGAGCAGGGCAACGCGCTCGCCGCCGACAGTCTGCTGCGCGTCGCCGTCGCCCGGCTGCTCAGGCGTCACGGCACCACGGCGGCCGCGACGCCGGCCCCGCCCGCCGCAGGCGCCCGCGACGCCGCGCTCGCCCGCCGGCTCCTCCAGGAGCGGATGGCGGAGCCGCCCTCTCTGGAGCGTCTCGCACAGGAACTGGGAACCAGCCCGTTCGCTCTGCTGCGGGGGTTCAAGGCGGCTTACGGCATGCCGCCGCACACCTGGCTCACCAACGCGCGCGTCCGCCGCGCACGGCAGCTGCTGGACGCCGGGTCCGCACCGGCCGACGCCGCCGTCGCGGTCGGCTTCACCGACCAGCCGCATCTGAACCGGCACTTCACCCGGATCGTCGGCGTCACCCCGGGGGCTTACCGCAAGGAGCGCGCCGACCGGCGCGGCGGCCGTGGCGCGGAGGGTGCAAGAACGTACAAGACCGCAGGCGAGGACCCCGCGTAACGTCCGACGCGTGCCAGAACAGACAGTCTCCGCGGAACAGATATCCAGCGTCCCGGGCAGCCGGGAAGCCTGCCGGGACGCGACCGCCGCAAAGCCCGACGGCGCCGTCGTCCGGGACGCACTGGGCGTCGGGGTGGCCGTCGGCCTCTCCGGCTTCGCCTTCGGGGTGACCTCGGCCGGAGCGGGCCTGACCCTGCTCCAGACCTGTGCGCTCAGCCTGCTGGTGTTCACCGGGGCCTCGCAGTTCGCGCTGGTCGGCGCGATCGCGGCAGGCGGCAACCCGCTCACCGCCGCGGCCGGGGCCTTCTTCCTGGGCGTACGGAACACCTTCTACGGGCTGCGGCTGTCCCAACTGCTCGCCTTGCCGCCCTTCGTCCGCCCGCTCGCCGCGCACTGGGTGATCGACGAGACGGCCGCGGTCTCCCTGGCCCAGCCCACGCGGCGTGCGGCCCGGCTCGGCTTCACCGTGACCGGTCTGACGCTGTACGTGCTGTGGAATCTGACCACCCTCCTCGGGGCGCTCGGCGCCGAGGCGATCGGCGACACCGACGCCTGGGGGCTGGACGCCGCGGGCCCCGCCGTCTTCCTCGCGCTCCTCGCACCCATGCTGCGCACGGCCGCCGAGCGGGCCGTCGCCGCACTCGCCGTCGTCCTGGGGCTCGGCCTGCTGCCCGTGCTGCCCGCGGGCGTTCCGGTGCTCGCCGCGGCGCTGGCGGCGCCCGTCGTGCTCTGGCTCAAGGGGCGCGTCCCGGCGGGCGGTGAGGGCCGGTGAGCGTCTGGATCGCGATCGGGGCCACGGCCGTCGGCTGCTACCTCGTCAAGCTCGCCGGGCTCCTGGTACCCGCCCACGCCCTGGAGCGTCCCGTGGTGCAGCGGCTCGCCGCGCTGCTGCCCGTGGCGCTGCTGGCCGCGCTCACCGCGCAGCAGACGTTCAGCGTCGGCGGCGCGCTCGTCCTGGACGCCAGAGCCGCGGGCGTCGGGGCCGCAGGCCTGGCCCTCGCCCTGCGTGCCCCCTTCCTGGTGGTGGTCGGCGCGGCGGTGGCGGTGACCGCCGGGGTGCGGGCCCTCGGCGGCTGAGGCATATAGCGTCCCCCCGGCGCACCGGGGCGGCTCGCTCGCACGGACCGCGCCTTGCTCGGGGCGGCCGCATCGCTCCGGCCCCGGGCGCGGCTGCGGACCGCGCCCGCAGGGCGGGTAACGCTCCCGGCTAAGCGACGTGGCCATGTCACGCGTACGGCCGACGGACGTGCGTACGGCATCCGTCGCGGTCGGCGGATTGCCGTCCGCACAAGGCGGTCGTGCGGCGGGTGCGATGCGGTGCACATGGCGTGGCGGCGGTCGTCCGGCGGAATGCGACGCCGTGGCGCATCCGGCGGAGGGCGAGCCGACCGCGTGCGGGGCGACCGGGCAGCTCTCCCGCGTGTGCGGCACAGGCCCCGAGCGATCCGGAGCGATCCGGAGCGATCCCGAGCGGTCCGGAGCGGCCCCGAGCGACGGGTCAGCCGATGGCGCGGCCGTGCGCCCGCAGGCTCCGCAGCGCCTCGATCGTCACGATCGGGCGGGACTCCAGGGACGTGCTGGGCGCCCATTCCCGCCAGGTGATCGGCCAGCCGCCGTCGTCCCGCTGCCGCCCCGCCAGATGGTCCAGCGCGTCCGCCATCTCCTTGTCCGTGAACCAGCGGCGGGCCAGCGACTCCGGCGTCCTGGCGTAGTCGTACGCGAAGTGGTGCTCGCCCGGCGCGTAACCGGGCGCCACCGGGTAATCGCCCAGCCGCTTCGGGTCCAGCGCCACCAGCCGCTGCTCACGCGCCAGCCGTCCGAGCCGGTCCGCCGCGGCCTCGGCCCGCGACCGGTCCGGAGCGCCGTCCAGGAAGGCGACCGCGGCGTGGATCTCGTACGGATGGGACTTGTCCAGCGCGTCGACCGCGGCCCAGCAGAAGTCCGTCGCGCGGAACAGCCATGCGTGCCACACCTGGTTGCGGTGCAGCAGGCCCACGACCGGGCCGGTGGCGAGCAGCTCGCTCGGCGGGTGGTCGACGACGGGGATGAAGGGCGCGGACGGATACCTGCACTGGGAGGGGTGGACTGCGGGCAGCGCGCCCTCGGGTGTGGACACCTCCGTGAGATAGCGGCAGATGCGCTCCGCGCGCAGGCCGCCGCAGCGGCCGATGGAATCCAGGATGCGCAGTGCGTGCGCGGTGTGCAGCGGCTGGCTCACCGGGCCGCGCAGATCCGGTTCGAGGGCGTGGCCGTAGCCGCCGTCGTCGTTGAGGTAGGCGGACAGGGCGGTCTCCACGGCTTCCGAGCCGCCGCCCAGGAAGTGGTATGCGAACCTCCGCTGCTCCAGCACCCGGGCCGTGAGCCAGATGAAACGCTCGGCACGGGCGAGGGGGGACGCGGGTGGGGTCGCGGGGTGTGCTCCGGTTCCGGCCATGCTCCGACCGTAGGGCGAAAAGGGCGCCGGACAAGGCGGACGGACGCGGCTGCACTCTCAGGGGCGGGATACTGGCGTCATGCGGTTGACGACTTTCTGGGAGAGGATGGCCGAGCAATTCGGCGCGGCATATGCTGACTCGTTCGCGCGTGACCATGTGATGTCCGAGCTCGGCGGTCGCACGGTGAACGAGGCGCTGGCCGCCGGGTGGGAGGCGAAGGACGTCTGGCGCGGCGTCTGCGCCGCCGTCGGCGTCCCCGCGGACAAGCGGTGAGACGCATGCGACACGGTCCGGGCGAGGGATCGCCCGGACGGTAGGCGACACTTGCCGGGTGGCCGCGACCGACGAAACCGCACAGAACAACCCCGCCGACGACGCTCGGCGGGGGAGCCGGGTGAGCGCCGACGCCTCACCCGGCCCGACCGCCGCAACCGCCGAAGCCACCGCACCCGACAACAACGCTGTGGCCTGTGGGCCCGACGAGACGGCAGGGAGCAGGGGGCCTGCCGGGACCGCTGCGGCCGGCGCGGGGCAGCCCGCCGGCGCGGGCGGGGCCGTACCGGGAGCGCCGACCGCACCCCGCGCGCCGGGCGGCGCCGCGTCCG
>NZ_JARWBG010000082.1:0-20595 GCF_029846775.1 Streptomyces chengmaiensis | reverse complement strand
CGCGTCGCGTGCGGGCGGGGCGTGGCCGCGCGCCGCGCCGAGCACCGGCGCCTGACGCGGCGGCGTGGCCGCCTCGTCGCCCCGGGCGGCGGCGTCGGCCGACGTGGACAGGATCTCGCGGGGCAGCAGGACGACCGCGGTCGTGCCGCCGTAAGGGGAGTTGGTGAGGGTCACCGAGATGCCGTGGCGTTCCGCGAGGCGGCCCACCACGTACAGACCGAGGCGGTCGTCCTGGGCGGGGTCGAAGTCGCCCGGGCGGGAGAGCGTGCGGTGCGCCGCCGCACGTTCCTTCTCGTCGAGGCCGAGGCCCCGGTCGTCGATCTCCAGGACGAAGCCGCCCTGCGCCTGTCCCGTCCGCATCGTGACCTGGGTGTGCGGCGGGGAGAACACCGTCGCGTTCTCGACGAGTTCGGCGATCAGATGCACGACGTCCGCGACCGCCTCCGCCGCCACGCCCACGTCCGGCATCGGCGGCACCACCACGCGCGCGTAGTCCTCGATCTCGCCGACCGCCGCGCCCACGACGTCGACCACCGGCACCGGCGCGCGCCAGCGCCGTCCGGGCGTCGCGCCGGAGAGGATGATCAGCCCTTCGGCGTGCCGTCGCATCCGGGTGGTCAGATGGTCGATGCGGAAGAGGTCCTCCAGGGTGTCGGGGTCGTCCGTCCTGCGTTCCAGGGTGTCGACGAGCTTGGCCTGGCGGTGCACCAGCGCCTGGTTGCGGCGGGCGATGTTGAGCAGCACGGCGAAGACCCCGCGCCGCAGGGTCGCCTGTCTGACGGCCGCCTCCACCGCGGCGCGCCGTGCGGTGTTCAGCGCACGGCCGACCTCGTCGATCTCGTCGAGCCCCGGCCGTCCGTCGCGGTCCCCGCCGAAGTCAAGCGGCGGGGCGGCCTCCGCCGCGTCGACGTCCTCGCCCTCGCTGAGCCTGCGCATCACGTCCGGGAGCTGACGGGACGCCAGCAGATCCGCCGCATCCCGGAGCTCCTCCAGCCGGCGGGAGATCCGCCGTCCCGAGCGGACGGAGAACCACACGGCCAGTCCGACCGCCAGCAGCCCGAGCCCGCCCACGACCGCGGCCTTGACCATCTCGCGGTAGGCGAAGGCTCGCCCGCGGTCCGCGCTGTTCAGCGCCGCCTCGGTGCACAGCTGCATATACCGCTTGACCGCCCGGTCCGTGGCAGTGCGCCAGGAGTCCTCCGCCATGGCCTCGCCCGCACCCGACGCGCCCGCCCTCAGCAGCGCGTCCTCGCCCGCGGTGAGCGCCCGGTACTCCGCGCTCCGCTCGAACTCCTCGAAGAGCTGCCTCGAGTCCCGGGGGAGGTCGGGGACGTAGGTGCGGTGGAAGACCCGCCGGTCTTCGACGGTGGCGGTGAGGGCGTCGTACTGGCGATCGGCGATGCCGCCTGCCGCCCGTGCTCCGGCGACCAGCGCGTCCTCTCGGGAGACGAACTCCCGCACCCGCACCAGTTCGATGACGACCTGCGCCTCCCGCGCGAGCTGCCCCGCCTGGAGCGCCGTGAGCGTCGACTGGACGTCGAAGGCGGGCTCGACGACGGCCGTGTACTCCTCGACGGCCCGGTCCCAGCTGAGCTTGCGGGCCAGTACCTGCTGCCGCAGCGCTTCGAGGCCGTCCACGGCCTCGTCCATCGTGTCGAGGGACCGGCGCTGGCGGTCCGAGAGGGCGTCGCGCCGCTCCTCGTCCCGGATGGCCTCCCGCATGGCCGCCACGGCCCGGTCGGTGGCGCGCTGCTGCTCGGTCAGGGCGGCGACGGAGGCCGTGCCGTCCTGACCGTCCCGGCCCTCACCCAGATACGCGGCCGAGATGCGGCGCTCGATCTGGATCTGCCCGACGGCCGTGTCGACCGGTGTGCCGAAGGTCTCGTACACGCCCTGCAGCCGGATCAGAGCCCTCAGGTCTCCGGTCACGGACACCATGGCGAAGCTCCACAGCGCCAGCAGAGCGATGACCGGTATGACGGTGAGCGTCACGATCCGTCCGCGGATCGTGGGGCGGCTCAGACGCCGGCGCATGGTCCCCCCGGGGACAAGGAATGGCTGAATAAGGGCGGTTACCCTGAGGTAGGGGCAGTCAAGCTACGCGACGGGATATCCGCAGTGCAACGTTCCTTCTGGTAACCGCGGCGGTGAACCGCGGCCGCCTCGCCCTCCGATCCGCGTCGCCGTCCGGCCACCGTGCCGCGTCGGCGCGCGCGTCGATCGCGTAAAGTGCGCGCGACTATAGAAACGCGGCAACTGGGTAGGCGAGCCGTGATGAACGCAGAAGCAGCTAAAGCACATGTGGTGATCGAGGCGTCGCCGCACGAGGACAGCGTGGCCGCCCGCCAGGCCGCCGCGGCGTTTGTGCTGCGGAACTGCCCCTGGGCGGACGCCGACGCCGTCCTGCTGGTCGTATCGGAACTCGTCGCCAACGTCGCCCGCCACACTGCGGGGTGGTGGCGACTGCACCTGTCGGCCGGAGCGGACGCGCTGACCGTGGAGATGGAGGACTCCAGTCCGCTGCTCCCGGTGCCGCGCGAGCCCGACCTCGCGGGCGGCGGCGGCTTCGGCTGGCATATGGTGCTGCGGCTCGCCGGGCAGGTGGAGGTCCGTCCGCTGCCGTACGGAAAGCGAGTTCAGGCCACCTGGCTGCGTCCCGCGCCCGCCGCGGCGGCGGAACCGGCGACGGCCGTCTGAGGGCCGCGGCCCAGCGCGTCCGGCGGAGGCCTCCCCTGTCCCTCCCTCCCCTACGCCCCGAGGGAGCCCATCACGAAGCCGGGGTCGGCCCAAGCCCGATCGAACCCCGCCGGCGTCTGAGGCGCGGGGATACGGGGTGGAGCCCCGGACGGAGCCGGGGGCCGGCGCTCGGCGAGTACGGCGTCGGGGCCTCAGTCCGCCTTCAGCAGCCCTTCCCGGAGCCTGGAGGTGATCCGCGTCAGCAGCCGCGACACATGCATCTGGGAGACCCCCAGCTCCTCGCCGATCTCCGACTGGGTCATCTCCTCCCCGAAACGCATCCGCAGAATCCTCCGGTCCCGGTCGTCGAGCTCCTGGATCAGCGGCTTGAGCGCCTGGACGTTCTCCGCCGTCTCCAGATCCGCGTCCGGCCCGCCCAGTCGGTCGGCCAGCGGTGCGGGTGAGTGGTCGGAGGCGTCCTCCATGGGCATGTCGATGGAGCCGGCCGTGTAGCCGTTGCTCGCCACGACGCCCTCGATGACTTCTTCCTCCTCGATGCCGAGGTGTTCGGCGAGTTCGGCGGTGGTCGGGGTGCGGTCCAGGTTCTGGGAGAGTTCGTCGACGGCCTTCGCCAGGTCGATCCGCAATTCCTGGAGCCTGCGCGGCACATGGACGGCCCAGCTGGTGTCGCGGAAGAAGCGCTTGATCTCGCCGACGATGTACGGGACGGCGAAGGTCGCGAACTCCACCTCCCGGCTGAGCTCGAAGCGGTCGATCGCCTTGATCAGCCCGATGGTGCCGACCTGGACGATGTCCTCCATCTGCTCGGAGCGATTGCGGAAGCGGGCGGCGGCGTACTTGACCAGCGCCAGGTTCAGTTCGATGAGCGTGTTGCGCACATACTGGTGCTCGTGGGTTCCCTCGACCACGGTGTCGAGGCGCTCGAAGAAGAGCTTGGAGATCTCGCGGGCGTCCTGGGGAGCGACCTCTGCCGGATTCTCCACCACCGGAAGATCCAGCTCCGCCATGTTCGGGCGGTGTGTTCCAGGCTGGGTGAGTTCGGTCGGAACCGGGCTCGCCGTGGACACTTCGTCCTCCCCTGCTTTGTGGCCAATGCAGGGCGCGCCTACCCAGCCTTTCCCCGCCCATGCCTGTTCATGCACGCCCGTGCCGGACCCGTGCCGTCGGGGCCGGCCGTTCCGGCGGGGCGCGCCGACGGCCGGAACGGCCCGGGACGGACTCCGGCCCCTCGCGTCGGACGCGAGGGGCCGGCACAGCAGCGGACGACCGCGAGGCGCGGGGGCCGCAGAGGCGTCAGTTCCAGCTGGCGTGCAGCGGCTTGCCCTCGGCGTAACCCGCGGCGCTCTGGACGCCGACGATCGCCCGCTCGGCGAACTCCTCGAGCGAGCCCGCGCCCGCGTAGGTGCAGGAGGAGCGGACGCCCGCGATGATCGAGTCGATCAGGTCCTCGACACCGGGGCGGGCCGGGTCGAGGAACATCCGGGAGGTGGAGATGCCCTCCTCGAACAGCGCCTTGCGGGCGCGGTCGTAGGCGGACTCCTCGCTGGTGCGGTTGCGCACGGCGCGCGACGAGGCCATGCCGAACGACTCCTTGTACAGCCGGCCGTCGGCGGACTGCTGAAGGTCTCCGGGGGACTCGTACGTACCGGCGAACCAGGAGCCGATCATGACGTTGGAGGCGCCGGCGGCCAGGGCCATGGCGACGTCGCGCGGGTGGCGCACACCGCCGTCGGCCCAGACGTGCTTGCCGTGCTTCTTCGCCTCGGCGGCGCATTCCAGCACGGCGGAGAACTGCGGGCGGCCCACGCCGGTCATCATGCGGGTGGTGCACATGGCGCCGGGCCCGACGCCGACCTTGACGATGTCGGCGCCCGCCTCGATGAGGTCGCGCACGCCGTGGGCGGCGACGACGTTGCCGGCGACGACGGGCACCTGCGGGTCGAGCGCGCGCACGGCCCTGAGCGCGGAGATCATGTTCTCCTGGTGGCCGTGCGCGGTGTCCACCACGAGCGTGTCCACACCGGCCTCGAGCAGCTGCTTGGCCTTGCCCGCCACATCGCCGTTGATGCCCACGGCGGCGGCGATGCGCAGCTTGCCCGCGGTGTCGACGGCCGGGGTGTAGAGGGTGGCGCGCAGGGCGCCGCGGCGGGTCAGCACGCCGGCGAGACGGCCGTCCGCGTCGACGGCGGGGGCGTAGCGCCGGTTGGCGGCGTCCAGGACGTGGAAGGCCTCGCGCGGGTCGATGTCCGCGTCGAGCTCCAGCAGATCCGTGGACATGATCTCGGAGAGCTGGGTGAACCGGTCGACGCCGGTGAGGTCGTGGTCGGTGACGATGCCGACCGGGCGGTGGTTCTCGTCGACGACGACGCCCGCGCCGTGCGCCCGCTTCGGCAGCAGCGACAGCGCGTCGGCGACGGTCTGGTGCGGCGTGAGCACGATCGGGGTGTCGAGCACGTGGTGCCGCGTCTTGACCCAGGAGGTGACATCGGTGACGACATCGATCGGGATGTCCTGGGGGATGACGACGAGGCCGCCGCGGCGCGCCACGGTCTCGGCCATCCGCCGGCCCGCGATGGCGGTCATGTTCGCGACGACCAGCGGGATGGTGGTGCCGGTGCCGTCCGGGGAGGAGAGGTCGACGCCCTGGCGGGAACCCACGGCCGAGCGGCTCGGCACCATGAACACATCGTCGTACGTCAGGTCGTACGGCGGCTTCAGGTCATTGAGGAAACGCACGTGCTGAACATCCCAGTCGTTCGGAGTTGGCCCCCGGACAGTACAGCCGGGGAAAACGCACGTACTTCATTCTCCCATGGCGACGACAGTGCACAGCGCAGGAGAAAACTCCAGCTCAGCCAGGGGGTCATCGGCAGATCCTCCAAAGCCCTCCGTGCCGGGCGGGCCCGGATCGGCCGACCGGTCAGTCGTCCGGGTCTGCGCGGTCCAGGGCCGGTCGCGGGGGCGGCGGCGCGGTCAGCAGCCGGTCCGCCGCCGCGGTGTCCGTGACCAGGCTGGTGACCAGTCCGGAGCGCAGCACCGCGCCGATGGCCTCCGCCTTGCGCTGGCCGCCGGCGATGGCCACCACCTCGGGGATGCGGCGCAGCCGGTCCGCCTCGACCGTGATGCAGCGCTCGCCGAGGTCGCGGCCGACTCGGCGGCCGTCCTTGTCGAAGAGGTGGGCGGACATCTCGGCGGCGACGCCGAGCGAGGCGTAGTGGGCCCGCTCCTCGTCGCTGAGCATGTCGTGCACCGTCGAGATCCCCGGCTCCCAGGAGCCGATGGACACGGCGGCGACGGTGACCTTGTCGAAGTATTCAAAGGCCCGCGCGATGCCGGTCTGGTTGCGCAGCGCCGCCGCGGTCGCCGGGTCGGGCAGCAGCATCGGCGCATAGATCGGATGGGCCTCGCCGCCCGAGACCTGCGCGGCGCGGCGCACCGCCTCGACCGAGCCCCGCTCGGCCGTGCCCGCGTCGTACACGCCGGTCAGCTGTACGACCGTGCACGGGGGGAGCCGGTCCAGGGCCGCTGCCATGTGGATGGTGGACCGACCCCAGGCCAGGCCCAGCACATCGCCCTCGGTGACCAGCTCGCCGAGCAGGTCAGCGGCCACTTCGCCCAGGTTCTCGGGGTCGGGCGACTCGTCGGCGCCCTCCGCGGGGGTCTCCACGACGACCGCGTGCCGCAGGCCGTAGCGGGAGCGGAGCGCGTCGGACCGCTCCGCGTCGAGCTCCGCCGGGACACGGATCTCGATCCTCACGAGGTCCCGTTCGAGCGCCGTCTCCAGAACCCGCGCGACCTTGAAGCGGCTGACGCCGAACTCCTCCGCGATCTGGATCTTGGACTTGCCCTCGAGGTAGAAGCGGCGGGCCATGGCCGCCGCCTGCACCAGCTCCGCGGGTCCCATCCGCAGGGCCGGCCGTCCCGCCGACATGGCAGACACGGCGATCTCCTCACTGCTGTACACACTCCGGACCCGTCATCCTGTCAGATCCGGTGGTCCTTGATCAGCCCTGGTGGGCCAACAACGGTTGAACAAGCTCGGCGGCCGCCGGGCCGCGCGGGCGCACGCCCCGATGGCCGGATGTCACACCGACCCTATGCCCCATCGACGTTACGCCTCCGCGAGCGCCCCTTTCTGCGGGCCGTGCGGACACCTGGGCGCACGGGGTCGCGCACCCGAACGCCGACTCAGCCCGCGGCCGCCCGGGCGCATGCCGCGCGCGGGCGGCCGCGGGGCCGGAACATGCGCCGTGTCCTGCGCCCTGTCCTGGGGGCGTGGGGGGACCGGCCCCCACGTGCCCAGGACGCGGGGAGGCACCTCCACCTCCGGCACTGCCTCCGGCCGTGTCCTCGGTCTCCCCCGGTCGCCTGCCCCGGCTGCGCTGGGAGATGCCCACGGGTACCCCCGGACGGAGTCCGGGGGAGGTAGCTGGGGGAGATTCAGGCGCGGGGGTCCGGGGCGGAGCCCCGGGTTCAGTGGGCGCAGGCCCAGGCCGCCGACGCCGTCACCCCGGTCGCCTTCTCGCGCAGCATCCGCACCGCCGCGGCCGGATCCTCCGCCCCGTACACCGCGGAGCCCGCAACGAAGACGTCCGCGCCGGCCTCCGCGCAGCGCTCGATCGTGGCCTCCGAGACGCCGCCGTCGACCTGCAGCCACAGCTCCAGGCCGTGCTTGGAGATCAGCTCCCGGGTTCGGCGGATCTTCGGCAGCATGATGTCCAGGAACGCCTGTCCGCCGAAGCCCGGCTCCACGGTCATGACCAGCAGCATGTCCAGCTCGGGCAGCAGGTCCTCGTACGGCTCGATGGGCGTCGCGGGCTTGAGCGCCATGGACGCGCGTGCGCCCTTGGACCGGATCTCCCGGGCCAGACGTACCGGCGCGGCCGCCGCCTCGGCGTGGAAGGTGACGGAGCCGGCCCCTGCTTCGACGTACTGCGGCGCCCATCGATCGGGGTCTTCGATCATCAGATGGCAGTCCAGCGGAGTGTCCGTCGCACGGCTGAGGGACTCCACGATCGGCACGCCGAGCGTCAGATTCGGCACGAAGTGGTTGTCCATGACGTCGACGTGGAGCCAGTCGGCGCCCTCGACGGCCTTCGCCTCCTCCGCCAGGCGGGAGAAGTCGGCGGAGAGGATACTGGGATTGATCTGAACGGCCATGGGCCAAGCCTGCCATGTTCCCCGTGGCCTCTCGGCGTCGGGAGGGCGCAGGGCCGCTGGAGGCCATATGAGCGACGCGAGCGACGCGGAGGAACCGGCGGACTCGGCGGCAGGCGTGCCGCCGCCGCGTCCGCGGCGGCCGCACCGGAGCGTGGCCCCCGTCGTCTGCGGCCGCCGGACCAAATGGGCCGTGGTGGTGCTGTGGCTGGCGGTGGTCGTGCTGGCCGCCCCGCTGGCCGCCAGGCTGAACGACGTCCAGGACAACGACGCCGCCTCCTGGCTGCCCGGCAGCGCCGAGTCCACGCAGGTGCTGGAGGAGTCCGAGGAGTTCCGCCCGGAGGTCATCCCGGCGATCGTGCTGTATGCCAGGGAGGACGGGCTGACGGCCACCGACCGTGCCCGCATCGGCCAGGATGTGGCCGCGCTGGAGGAGCTGCGGGCACACGGGGTGCGCGGGGACGAGATCCGCGGGCCCGTGTACGACCGGCAGCCCGACCCGCGCGCCGCACAGGTGTTCGTGCCGATCACCATGGACGAGAAGGGCTGGGAGCGGATCGGCCCCGCGGTGGACGACATCCGCTCGGTGACCGGGGTCAGCACGGGCGGGCTCTCCGTGTACGTCACGGGTCCGGGCGGCACCGCGGCCGACTTCTCGAACGCCTTCGAGGGCATCGACTCGACGCTGCTGTTCGCGGCCATGACCGTGGTGATCGTGATGCTGTTGATCACCTATCGGAGCCCCACCCTGCTGCTGGTGCCGCTGTTCTCGGTGGTGTGCGGACTGCTGGCCGCCCAGGCGGTGATCTATCTGCTGGCCAGGCATGCCGATCTGACGGTCAACGGCCAGAGTGCGGGCATTCTGACCGTCCTCGTGTTCGGCGCGGGCACGGACTACGCGCTGTTGCTGGTGGCCCGGTACCGGGAGGAACTGCGCCGCCACGAGGACCGGCACGAGGCTATGGCGCTCGCCCTGCACCGGGCCGGCCCGGCGGTGCTGGCCAGCGGCTCCACGGTGATCCTCGGCATGCTGGTGCTGCTGTTCGCGGAGATGAACTCCACCAGCGGCCTTGGCCCGGTCGCCGCGATCGGGGTGGCCGTGGCGCTGCTGGCGATGCTGACGCTGTTCCCCGCACTGCTGGTGATCTTCGGCCGCTGGATCTTCTGGCCGGTGATCCCGCACTTCGGCTCGCCGGAGCCGACGGAGCGCGGCTTCTGGGCACGCACCGGACGCCGGATCGCGCATCGGCCCCGGGCCGTGTGGGCGACGACGGCGGTGGTGCTGGCGGCCTTCGCGCTGGGGCTGACCCAGCTGCGGGCCGAGGGCATCAGCAACGCCGACTCCTTTACCGACACGCCCGACTCGATCGCGGGTCAGGAGATCCAGGCCCGGTACTTCCCCGCAGGCAGCGGCGACCCGCTGGTCGTGACCTCCGACGCGCCGCAGGCCAGAGAGGTCGCCGAGACGGTCGCGCGCGATCCGGGGGTCGTGCCGGCGTCGATCGGCGTCCCGCCCGGCACCGCTCCGGAGCATGAGGGCCGGGTGCTGTTCGAGGCGACCCTGACGGATCCGCCCGACAGCCAGGCCGCCCAGGACACCGTCGAGCGGGTGCGGGACGCGGTGCACGCCGTCCCGGACGCCGACGCGCAGGTGGGCGGGGGCACGGCCGCGCTGCTCGACATGGAGTTGGCGACCGCCCACGACAACATCCTGCTGATGCCGCTGGTCCTGCTGGTCGTGCTGCTGGTGCTGATTGCGCTGCTGCGTTCGCTGATCGCCCCGCTGCTGCTGATGGCGACGGTGGTGCTCTCGTTCGCCGCGGCGCTGGGGCTGAGCGCGCTGGCGTTCCGGTACGTCTTCGACTACGCGGGCGAGTCGACCGACTTCCCGCTGTTCGTCTTTGTCTTCCTGGTGGCGCTGGGCATCGACTACAACATCTTCCTCACCACACGCATCCGTGAGGAAGCCGGCATCCAGGGCACCAAACCGGGGGTGGTGACGGGACTGGCCGCCACCGGCGCCGTGATCACCTCCGCGGGTCTGGTCCTCGCCGGCACCTTCGCGGCCCTGGGCACACTCCCTCTGGTCGCCTTCGCGGAGATCGGCTTCGCGGTCGCCCTCGGCGTGCTGCTGGACACCTTCGTCGTACGGTCGGTGCTGGTCACATCCCTGTTCCTGGACGTGGGCCACACGGTGTGGTGGCCGCACCGGCTGGCGCGGGGACCGGACCCCGAGGTGTCCGCGAACGGCTGAACCGCAAGGACGAGGCCGTATCAGGCGGTGCGCCGCAGCAGGGCCAGATACATCGCGTCCGTGCCGTGCAGATGCGGCCACAGCTGGACGTCCGGACCGTCCCCCAGCGCGGGCACGCCCGGCAGCAGCGGCCTGGCGTCCAGCTGCTCGGCGTGGACGGCGGGTCCGCCCCGGCCCTTGAGGACGTCTTCCACGACGGCCCTGGTCTCGGCGAGATGCGGCGAGCAGGTCGCGTATCCGACCACCCCGCCGACGCGCACGGCGGCGACCGCCTCGCGCAGCAGCGCCCGCTGAAGGGGCGCGAAGCCCTCGAGGTCCTCGGGGCGACGCCGCCAGCGGGCCTCGGGCCGCCGGCGCAGCGCGCCCAGGCCCGAGCAGGGGACGTCGACCAGCACGCGGTCGAAGGTTCCGGGCCGCCACGGCGGGCGGGTGCCGTCGGCGGCGAGAACCTGGTACGGGCCTGGGTTGCCGGCCAGCGCCCGCGCCACCAGCCGCGCCCGGTGCGGCTGCTTCTCGGCGGCCAGCAGGAACGCGCCGCGCTCCGCCGCGAGCGCGCCCAGCAGCGCCGCCTTGCCGCCGGGGCCCGCGCAGCCGTCGAGCCAGCGGGCGTCGGGGCCGTCGAGGGGGGCGTTGGCGAGGGCGATCGCGACGAGCTGGCTGCCTTCGTCCTGCACGCCCGCGCGGCCCTCCCGCACGGCGTCGATCGCACCCGGCTCACCGCCCTCGGCCAGCCGCACGGCATACGGGGACCAGCGGCCCGGCAGCGCCGCCTTGTCGCCGAGGACATCGAGCAGCTCCGCCGGCGCGGCCCGGCCGGGGCGGGCGACCAGGGTCACCTCAGGGCGTTCGTTGTCCGCCTCCAGCAGATCCTCGATCCCCTCGCGCGGACCGCCGAGGGCGTCCCAGAGCGCGGAGACGACCCAGCGAGGATGGGAGTGGACGACCGACAGATGGTCCTCGGGATCCTCGGCGTACGGCGGGGCGACCCGCTCCAGCCAGCCGTCCAGGTCGTCCTGGGCGATCTTGCGCAGCACCGCGTTGACGAACTTCGCGCGCCCGTCGCCCAGCACCACGCGCGCCAGCTCCACGCTCGCCGACACCGCCGCGTGGGTGGGGATGCGCGTCCCCAGCAGCTGGTGCGCGCCCAGCGCGAGCACGTCCAGCACCGGGGGGTCGACCTCACGCAGCGGCCGGTCGACACAGGCGGAGACGATCGCGTCGTAGGTGCCCTGACGGCGCAGCGTTCCGTACACCAGCTCGGTGGCCAGCGCCGCGTCCCGTGCGTCGAACCCCTCCTCCTCGCGTGCCTTGCGCAGCAGCGGCGGCAGCACGAGATTGGCGTACGCGTCACGCTCGTCGACGGCCCGCAGGGCCTCGAAGGCGAGGATCCGCACGGGGTCCTTCTTCGGCCGGCGGTAGGGCTTGTGGGGGCGGCGACGGCGCTGCTCGCTCAAAGGTGCTCCGCTTGTGACGATGGTGCGAACGTACGGGTTCAGCCTACGTCGGCCGTGCCGAGCTTCTCACCGGGGGCGATGCGCACACCGCGGGCCCAGTCGGCCGCCTTCATCGGCTTCTTGCCCTGCGGCTGCACCCAGAGCAGTTCCACGGCGTGCGAGCCGGTGCCCGCGAACACCTGGTTCTTGCCCGCGTCCAACAGGCCCGGGGCGAGGTCCGTGCGGTCGGGAAGCAGCGCCGTCTGGATCAGCTTGAGGCGCTCGCCGCGGAACAGCGTCCAGGCGCCGGGGGCGGGGGTGCAGCCGCGTACGACGCGGTCGACGCGGAGCGCGGGGGCCGCGAAGTCCACATGGGCGTCCTCGACGGCGATCTTCGGCGCGTGGGAGACGCCCTCGGACGGCTGCGGGACGGCCTTGAGGGTTCCGTCCTCGATGCCGTCCATGGTCGCCGCGAGCAGCCCGGCGCCGGCGAAGGCGAGCCGGGTGAGAAGATCGCCGCTGGTGTCGGACGGCCGCACATGCTCGGTGATCACCCCGTAGACCGGGCCGGAGTCCAGCCCCTCCTCGATCTGGAAGGTGGACGCGCCGGTCATCTCGTCCCCGGCGAGGATGGCGTGCTGGACGGGCGCGGCGCCGCGCCAGGCGGGCAGCAGCGAGAAGTGGAGGTTGACCCAGCCGTGGGCGGGGATGTCCAGCGCCGCCCTGGGCAGCAGCGCACCGTACGCCACGACCGGGCAGCAGTCGGGCGCGATCTCGCGCAGCCGCGCCAGGAACGCCTCGTCCCGCGGCCTGACCGGCTTGAGCACCTCGATGCCCGCCTCCTCGGCACGCTCTGCCACCGGGCTGGCGACCAGCCGCCGCCCGCGTCCGGCGGGCGCGTCGGGCCGGGTGACGACGGCGGCCACCTCATGCCGGTCGGAGGCGATCAGGGCATCCAGGGCGGGTACGGCGACCTCGGGGGTGCCGGCGAAGACGAGCTTCATCGGTGGCTGACTGCCTCTCAGGCTGGGCTCCCGGGCTGGAGCGTGGAAAGACGAGCAGCACACCAGTCTATGTGCGGGCCCGCGTGAGGAGAGCCCGGCGGTCCCGCCGGCGACGGTGAGGGAGCGAGCCCGGAGGATGTGTCCGGCGGACCCTTCCCCGGCCCCTCCCCTTCCCGGAACCGGGGCAGGCCCCCCAGCGCCCCGTAAGGCCACCACCTCGTGTGCTCAGGCTCCCCCGGTCCGGGAAGCGCCCCCAGGGGAGGCTGGATTTCCAGCCCCGCCTGGGGGCGCCTCCGGGGCCCCTGGGAGCACCCGGACGGAGTCCGGGGAGGCCGGCTGAGGAGGAGTCCGGGGGAGGCAGCCCGGGGGATATCGAGGCCGGGGGCCGGGGCGGAGCCCCCGCACGGGGTCCTGGGCCGAGCCCCGGTATGGGGGCGTACGGGTGGCCGCGCGCCCTGCGCGTATACGCACACGCCCCTGCACCGTGACCACTTCCCCAGGTGCCGCGTTGGTCAAGACAGATTGACCCAAGCGGGCCGCCCCTGATGCGGCCCGACCCCTTTTCAACGCCGGTTCGAGAGGCTTGTCAATGGCCGACCACGCAACCCACGACGCCCAAGCCCGGGCCAGCCTGCATCTGTTGGTGCGGGACATCGAGCGGGTCCGCCGGCAGGTGGACGCCCTGCGGACGCTCACCGCCCAGCTGGGAAACGTCTACCGTCCGCGCCGCTCCGGCCCGTCCACGGGCTTCGTCGTCTACGGCAGGGCGCCGGCCCCGACCGTCCGACTCGCCCAGGAACTCCGGGACAGCGTCGAGACGCTGGTGACCGCGGCGGTGGACTTCGACCGCTCGCTGGGCTTCTCGTGGGACGCGGTGGGCTCGGCGCTCGGGGTCACCAAGCAGGCGGTCCACCGCCGGTACGGCTCACGCCGGGCCGCCGCGCAGCAGACGGGCGCTGCCGCCGCCGACCACAACGGGGACGCGGGTACCCGGCCGCTGCCGGTGGGCGGCGGCACGGGCATGGCCGCGGTGCCCGCCTCCCGTCCGATGCCGCCGCAGCCCACGGCGGCCACTGGTCCATCCCTCCGCGAGGAGGCACGCCCGAGCGCCTTCCCCGGCCCGCGCAACGGCTGACCCCTCCCCCGGCTGCCCCCGCCCTCCGTGCCGGGGGCAGCCGTCTGTCCCAACCCGCCGGCCCTCGGCACGGGTGGGGCTGACGCCCCCCACGCCACATCGCGGGTTACGACCCGTCAGCCGATGTCCGGCGGGTCGACGCGGATGCGGACCGGAGGTTCGGTGCCCCGCGTCAGGCGGGAGGCCTGGGCCGATCTGAGCGCGGTGGCGAGGGACGCGCCGCTGCCCGGGGGCACGCGGATCAAGGCGCGCTGCCAGCGCTCGCCGGGTGGGGGGTCACCCGGACGGCGCGGGCGGCCGGGCGGGGTCACCGGGAGCGCCACCGGGCCCAGCACCTCCGACTCGCCCGGCAGCTCCGTATCCGCGAGGAAGGACGCCACCGCCTCCGCGCCTCCCGTGACCGCAGCCATCCGGGACACCGGAGGAAAGCCCAGCTCCGCGCGCTCCGCCAGCTCGCGCTGCGCATGCCCGACCGGGTCCCAGCGCACCAGGGCCTGGACGGGCCGCAGGGTCGGCTCGGCCACGACGACGACCACGCCGCCGGCGCTCTGTGCCCGCACCAGCGACGCCGCGTCGAGCCAGCGCCGCAGCGCCTCCTCCCCCGCGCGCAGGTCGGGGCGGCCGAGCATGGCCCATCCGTCGAGGAGCACGGCAGCGGCATAGCCGTCCTCGGCGACCGGCTCCGCGCCGGGGGTGCTGACCACCAGCGCGGGCCGCCCGGGCACGGAGTCGAGGACGTGGTCGCGTCCGGAAGTGCGCACCGGGACGGCCGGGAACACCCGGCCGAGCTCCTCCGCGGTGCGCCGCGCACCGACGACCCGGGCGCGCAGCCGGGCGCCGCCGCACTCCGGGCAGTGCCAGCCCGCGGTGTGCCGTCCGCACCAGCCGCAGGTCAGCGCCTGCTCGTCCGGGGCCTGAAGGGGCCCGGCGCAGTGCCCGCACCGTGCGGGCGCCCGGCAGCGCTCGCAGGCGAGCCGGGGGACATAGCCGCGCCGGGGCACCTGCACCAGCACGGGGCCGGTCCGCAGCCCGTCGCGTATCGCCTGCCAGGCGAGGCTCGGCAGCCGGGCGGCCCGCGCCGCCTCGTCCCGCGCCAGATCGGTGTCGCCCACGGTCCTGACGAGCGGTGCGGCCGCCCGCACCCGGTCGCGTCCCGCGGCCAGCGGCAGCGCCCAGCCGCTCTCGACGAGCTGCGCCGCCTCCACCGTGCAGCTGACGCCGCCGAGCAGGAATCCGCACCCTTCGTGCGTGGCGCGCAGTTCGAGAACCTCCCGCACATGTGGAAAAGGTGCGTTCTCATCGCTGTGGCTGGAGTCTCCGTCATCCCAGACGGCGACCAGCCCGAGGTCCCGTACGGGGGCGAACATCGCGGCCCTGGTCCCCACGACCGCCCGCACCGAGCCTCGGCGCACGGCGAGCCACTGCCGGTAGCGCCGCTCCGGCCCGGATTCCGCGGTCAGCAGCGCATGCCGACCGTCCCCCAGGAGCGCCGTCAGCGCGGCGTCGACACGGGCCGCGCGCCGGCCGTCCGGCGCCACGACCAGCGCACCGCGCCCCGAGGCGAGCGTCGCGGCGACGGCGCGGGCCAGCTCGTCCGGCCAGTGCGGCCCCGGCAGCGCCGTCCACACCGCCCGTGGGGCGCCCCCCTCGGCCAGGGATTCAAGGAACGCCGGACCTCGTCCATACCGCTGCCAGGTGCCTGCGTCGGGGGGCTCCGGTGCGGGCAGCGGCTCCGGCGACGGCTTCGACTCGGCGCGCCCGTTCCGCGGCGGGATCGCGAGCTGCAGCACATCGGCCAGGCTGCCCGCGTACCGGTCGGCGACCGCCCGTGCGAGGGCGAGCATCTGGGGGCTGAGGACCGGCTCGGGCGAGACCACATAGGCCAGCGCGGCGAGCGCTCCGCCGTAGTCGGTCTCGGCGCGGCGCTCGATCAGGAACCCGTCGACCAGGCCGCCGCCCTCGCGCCGCCCTTCGCGGACCCGGTGTCCTCCCGCTCCGAACCGGACCCGCACCCGCACCCCGGGCTGTGCCTCGGCGTCAAGCTCCTCGGGGACCGCGTAGTCGAAGTACTGGTCGAGATGGAGCAGGCCCTTGTTCACCACCACCCGGGCGACCGGCAGCTCCTTCGCCAGCGCCGCCCCCCGCCAGGTCCGCGGCTTGGCCTTCGGGACCTTGGCCTTGCGCACCGTCTCCCGAATCAGCGCAAGCTGCTCCGGCCCGCTGCCCGCGGGCTCCTCGGGCCGCTTGTTCTCGCTGCTCACAGCCTCATTCCTACCAGAGGCGACTGACAGTGCCAGGGGCCCGGCAGGGGCACGACGCGAGCACGCAGAACACGGGGCCCGGCCCCGCGCGGAGCGGGAGCCGGGCCCGGTGGCAGGGGAGGCGGCTTACAGGCCCGCGGCGGCGCGCAGGGCGTCCACGCGGTCGGTGCGCTCCCAGGTGAAGTCGGGCAGCTCACGGCCGAAGTGGCCGTAGGCGGCCGTCTGCGCGTAGATGGGCCGCAGCAGCTCCAGGTCGCGGATGATGGCGGCCGGACGCAGGTCGAAGACCTGGGAGATGGCCTGCTCGATCTTCTCGACGTCNCTGGACCTCGCAGCGGGCCGCGAGCCCGGCCGCGACGACGTTCTTGGCGACCCAGCGCATCGCGTACGCCGCGGAACGGTCCACCTTGGACGGGTCCTTGCCGGAGAACGCGCCACCGCCGTGCCGCGCCATCCCGCCGTACGTGTCAATGATGATCTTCCGGCCGGTCAGACCCGCGTCGCCCATCGGACCGCCGATCTCGAACCGGCCCGTCGGGTTCACCAGCAGCCGGTAGTCCTCGGTGTCGAGCTTGATGCCGTCCTCGACGAGCTGCTTGAGGACATGCTCGACGACGAACTCGCGGATGTCCGGTGCGAGCAGCGAGTCCAGGTCGATGTCGGAGGCGTGCTGCGAGGAGACGACGACCGTGTCCAGTCGGGCGGCCTTGTCGCCGTCGTACTCGACGGTGACCTGGGTCTTGCCGTCCGGGCGCAGATAGGGGATGGTCCCGTTCTTGCGGACCTCGGACAGCCGGCGGGAGAGCCGGTGCGCCAGGTAGATCGGCAGCGGCATCAGCTCGGGCGTCTCGTCGCAGGCGTAGCCGAACATCAGGCCCTGGTCGCCGGCGCCCTGCTTGTCCAGCTCGTCGGCTTCCTCGCCTGCGGCGGCGCCCACGACCCTGGACTCGTACGCCGTGTCCACACCCTGGGCGATGTCCGGCGACTGGGCGCCGATGGAGACCGAGACGCCGCAGGACGCGCCGTCGAAGCCCTTCTTGGAGGAGTCGTAGCCGATCTCGAGGATCTTGTTGCGGACCAGCGTGGGGATGTCGGCGTAGGCCTTGGTGGTGACCTCGCCGGCGACATGCACCAGGCCGGTGGTGATCAAGGTCTCCACGGCGACGCGGGAGGTCGGGTCCTCTCGCAGAAGCGCGTCGAGAATGGTGTCGCTGATCTGGTCGGCGATCTTGTCGGGGTGACCCTCGGTCACGGACTCCGAGGTGAAGAGACGGCGGGACACATCGCTCCCTGGGGTTGCAGCGGCTGCTGGCTGATCATGGCTGGACCGGCAGGGGCTGCGCCCCGGACGTCCGCCGACCAGTTTATCCGCCGCGGTCCGCGGACGGACAACCCGTCTCGCCCGATGGGAGTGTCCTGACCTGTGGTCCGGCGCAAAACCGGACCTCAAATGGGACCTCGACCGGCTGGAAAGCGTCGGTTTCGGCCCGGGTCTGCACGCCCGTACGGGTGGCGCCGGGCTCATCAGAGCCGTGGGGCCACCAGATCCCAGACGATCTCCGCCAGCGCTTCCTTGGGCCCGTACGGCACGGGCGTCTCACCGCCGTCGGCCGCCAGCACCACGGCCTCGTTCTGTTCGGAGCCGAAGGTCTTGCGCTCCCCCACCTCGTTGACGACCAGCAGGTCGCAGCCCTTGCGGCGGAGCTTCTCACGGCCGTTGGCGAGCACGTCGTCCGTCTCGGCGGCGAAGCCGACGACAACCTGCCCGGGGTTGGCCCGGTCGGCGGAGATCTCCGCCAGGATGTCGGGGTTGCGGACCAGCGAAAGGGGGGCCGGGTCCTGGCCCTCCTTCTTCTTGATCTTGCCGCCGGCGTACTCGGCGGGGCGGAAGTCGGCGACGGCCGCGGCCATCACCACCGCGTCCGCGTCGGCCGCCGCCTTCAGCACGGCCTCCCGCAGCTGTACGGCGGTGCCGACGCGGACGACGTCGACCCCGGCCGGGTCCGGCAGCCCGGTGTTGGCCTCGATCAGGGTCACGCGCGCACCCCGGGCCGCGGCGACGCGGGCCAGGGCGTATCCCTGCTTCCCGGAGGAACGGTTCCCCAGGTAGCGGACGGGGTCGAGCGGCTCACGCGTGCCGCCCGCGCTGACCACCACATGGCGGCCGGCCAGGTCGGCGACGGTCGCGGCCCCGCCGCGGGCGAGCACCCTGCGGCAGGCCTCGAAGAGCTCGGCGGGCTCGGGCAGCCGGCCCTTGCCGGTGTCCACGCCGGTGAGTCGGCCGCTCGCGGGCTCGATGACGAGGGCGCCGCGGCTGCGCAGCGTCGACACGTTCTCCCGGGTGGCCGGGTGCTCCCACATCTCCGTGTGCATGGCCGGCGCGAAGACGACCGGGCAGCGTGCGGTCAGCAGGGTGTTGGTCAGCAGGTCGTCGGCGAGGCCGTGGGCGGCCTTGGCGAGGACGTCGGCGGTGGCGGGCGCGACCACGACGAGATCCGCCTGCTGGCCGATGCGCACATGCGGCACTTCATGGACGTCGGTCCAGACCTCGGTGGAGACGGGGTGCCCGGAGAGAGCCGACCAGGTGGCCGCCCCAACGAAGTTCAGCGCGGAGGCGGTCGGCACGACCCGCACATCATGGCCGGACTCGGTGAGCCGGCGCAGCAGCTCGCACGCCTTGTAGGCGGCGATTCCCCCGCTGACGCCGAGGACGACCCTCGGCCTGCCCGCCGCCGCCCCGCCGGATGCCGTGTCGTTCACTGTCGCCTCGTCCACCGCTGTCTCTCCCCGCACTCGGCTGTGTCCTGTCCCCATGACACACCCAAGGCCCGGCGGACGACCGCCAGGCCTTGGATGAGGTGAAAGTCGGGCCTTACTGGGCCGGGCCCTCGATGGCCTCGGAGGTCAGCAGACCGGCGTTGATCTCGCGCAGTGCGATCGAGAGCGGCTTCTCGTGGACGTGGGTGTCCACCAGCGGGCCCACGTACTCAAGCAGGCCCTCGCCGAGCTGCGAGTAGTACGCGTTGATCTGGCGCGCGCGCTTGGCCGCGTAGATCACGAGGCTGTACTTCGAGTCGGTAGCCTCGAGCAGCTCGTCGATCGGCGGGTTGATGATGCCCTCGGGCGCGGTGATGGAAGAGGACACTCTCTAGCCTTCCGAAAGAACGTGCAGAATGAAATGATCCGAAAAAGATCAAACAACTGCCATCAAGGCTAGCAGCTCACGCGCCACGTCCTCGACGGAGGTGTTGACCAGGGTGGTGTCGAACTCGGACTCGGCCGCCAGCTCCGTCCTGGCGACTGCCAGCCGGCGCTCGATGACCTCGGGGGACTCGGTGCCGCGGCCGGTGAGCCTGCGGACCAGCTCCTCCCAGCTCGGCGGGGCGAGGAAGACCAGCCGGGAGTCCGGCATGGACTCCTTGACCTGCCGGGCCCCCTGGAGATCGATTTCCAGCAGCACAGGCTCCCCGGCCTCCAGCCGATCGAGCACGGCACGGCGGGGTGTGCCGTACCGGTTGCCCGCGAACTCAGCCCACTCCAGCAACTCGCCGTTGGCGATCAGCTTGTCGAACTCCTCGTCGGTGACGAAGAAGTACTGAACGCCGTGACGCTCGCCGGGGCGCGGCTTTCGGGTGGTAGCCGACACCGAGAGCCAGACCTCGGGGTGAACCTTGCGCATATGGGCGACGACCGTGCTCTTGCCGACCCCGGAGGGGCCGGAGAGCACGGTCAGCCGCGGACGTGCCTCTGCTGCCATGCAGCGATTATCCAGGTTCCCGGGAGCGCCGGAGAACGTCAGGAGCCGGTGGAGCCGAACTCGCGCTCCAAGGAGGCGATCTGATTGGTGCCGAGGCCGCGCACCCGGCGGCTCTCGGAGATGCCGAGCCGTTCCATGATCTGCTTGGCCCGGACCTTGCCGACGCCGGGCAGGGACTCCAGGAGGGCGGAGACCTTCATCTTGCCGATGACGTCGTCCTTCTGGCCCTGCTGGATGACCTCGTGGAGGGAGGCGCCGGAGTGCTTGAGTCGATTCTTGACCTCGGCCCGCGCCCGGCGAGCCGCGGCGGCCTTTTCGAGCGCGGCTGCGCGCTGTTCGGGGGTAAGGGGCGGAAGAGCCACGCCTACGTCACCTCGGATGTCGAACTGTCGGATACGGACCGGTGAGGAACCTAGTCGCCCCACACCAGGCGAGCAACGAGCAACGCAGTGCACGTTCACTCTTCGTCGGAGACTAGCGGCCGATGCCGCTCCAGTCAGCGAGAACCGAGGAAAAGTCCAGGTCAGCATCGCCTGACCGGGACATTTAGGACATAAAGCGCGGATTTTGGGCCAAGTTTTTGTCAAGGGAGTCGAAGCGGACGGGCACGGCAGGCGCGAAAAGAGCCCGAGGCGCATTCCCCGGGCGCACATCGGAGGTCTCCCCAGGCAGCCGGCCTCTGCACATGCGCCGGTCCCATGCCGGGGGCCGTTGCCGTGTTCGCCTGGCGGCCCGCGAGGGTCCGCGGCGCGCACGGGAGTGCGCACCGGGGTGCGCACTCCCTCGCCGCAGGCCCGGCTGGCCGGCCGGGTGCGTCGTACGGCGTCGGCTCGCCTGGCGCCTGCCCTGCCGCGGTCCCGGCCGGCCCCTCCGCGGAACCGCCCTCGCGCGTGCCGG
>NZ_JARWBG010000081.1:0-21493 GCF_029846775.1 Streptomyces chengmaiensis | reverse complement strand
GTTTTGAAAGCCTTTCAGGCTTTCTTTCAATTCCCGCGTTGCGGGAATTGATGGTGTGTGAGGTGACGGGGCGTCCGCCGGTGGCGGACACGGTGGGGGCGGGGGGTGGGGCCCCTGTCGGGGCCGGGGGTGCGGGGGTGTTTTGTAGTGGGGGTGTGGCTAGAGTCTGGGCTCTGCCTCCATGTCCTCTGGCTGCTGGGCTTGGTGACGGGGTGTCGGGGGGTAGGTGTGGGCCCCTGTCGGGGCCGAGGGGTGGGGGGTGGGGTGACGGTACCGGTACGGCGGTACGTGCCCGACAGCCGTCGCCCCGTTCCAAGGCGCGGCGGAAAGTGATTGTCTGCCGCCCTGGCGGGCTCACCGCTTCCCCCTTTTCCGGACCGTGTCGGAATTCCCTCGCGCGGAATTTAGACACGGCCTTGCGGCGCGAATATCCGGGGCCCAGAAATACTGACCAAGAGGGGCGCAGCACCCGCCCGAGCAGATACTCAACCTTGTATCTGATGCCTCCTCAGAACCTAAGATCTGACGGTATGTCACTGACATTAAGAGGAATCGGAGTGCCATCGGGAGGGGGGATAGAGGGGAGGGAAAGTGAGAAACAGGCAAAGAGGAAGGGCCCCTTTCGGGGCCCTTTTCCGATAACTCTAGCCGGTTACACTGCGTGTGACAGGGTGTAGGAATAGAGCCGGTCGATTTCAGTGAATCCGGCGCTCTCGTAGAGGCGGATTGCTGCCGTACGGTCCCGCTCGTCTCCCGGGGGCGCGTCGTCATCGACGTAGAGGATCGCCTCGGTCGCGCCCAGGCCGGTCAGGACGTCGAGTGCGGAGCCGAGCATGGCCCGGCCCAGGCCCCGTCCCCTTGCATGGGGCTCTACCTCGATCCACCACAGCACGCCCGTGCCCTGGGCGGGCAGGCCGACGACCGCCTCTGCCACCACGCGGCCGTCCTGGCGTGCTTCCAGCCGTCGTGCATCCTTGCCCTCGGGATCGGGCCCCACGTGAACGTGAGGCAGGTGCGGCAGCGGGCGGGCGGGCAGATCGGCCCGCATGTACCGCCACAGCCGCTCACCGGTGAACCCGGCGCGCTCCAGCGCCCGTACCGTGGCGGGCCGGTGACGGACCGGCAGCGCCTCCAGCCCCAAGGTCAGAGCCGAGGCGAACTGGAACGCCTCCACACGTCGGGGAGCAAGCTCGGTGACGGCGTGGCGGATCAGAGCGTCGGCGGTGGGCTCGTCTTCCCGGCAGTGCAGCCACAAAAGGTGGCCGGTATCGTTCTTCGGGCGGACCGCGTACGACACCACACCCACCACCGCCCCGGCCGCGTCCACAGCCACCTGAGTCGCCGGCCCTTCCAGATCGGCCCACCAACCCGCATCAACCGGCGAGCGCCCCCCAAGGGCATCGCCGAGCATGGCAGGAGTCGGTACCGGCTGACCAGGCAGCCGGTCCGCGCTCACCAGGCGCAGCACGGCGGTACGGTCAGCCGAGACATACGGGCGCAGCGTCACGCCGAGTGCAGAGCTCACACCTACGACCATGGCCAGATACCTCCCTTCTGTCCAGCAAGCCCGCAGGACGGCGGAAGAGCCGCCCCACGAGCCTGCGACGGGTTAGATCACCGCTCCCCGCTCAACAGCTCCCAAAAGCCACTGCTCAATCGCGGAGACGGCCAGCAGAGCGGCCGGATCGGTCTCCCTGCCCAGCGCCGCGCGCTCGATCAGTCCGCACTCCACCGCGAGCAGCGGCGCGCTCGGGTCGAGGCTGCGGGCCTGATCACCCAGCGCCGCGCTGAAGTACTGCTTACACCGGGGCACATGGCGCAGCAGGGCGGGTGGCAGGAGGGACAGGACGAGCGACTTGCACCGCCAATACCCGGTGGGCAGGTCGGGCCGGTAACGATCCGCCAGCGGCACCGCGAACGCAGCCGACAGGAACGTGTCGGTCAGGAACGGGGACACCTCAGGCACCGGCCCCGCCTGAGGGATCGTCTCGTGCGGATAGAACGCGTCATACGCGTCCGCCTGCGCCCACGACCGGCCCCGCCCGGCATGGTCCGCGATCCGGTCGGCCACCCACTCCCGGCCCCATCGAGTCGCCGCCGACCGGTACGGCTCAGCCAACAGCGCGGGCGCAGCAGGACGGACCCACTCCGGCCAGTTCACCGCCCAATACGCGGCAGCCCTCAACGGGGCGGGCGCACACCCGGCCAGCAACGCCAGAGCCTCGCCGAACAGGCCAGGACCGGAGCGGGCCACGTCTGCGGCATAGCGCCGCGCCGCGCCCAACCCGTGCCGACGGGCGATCGGAACGGCGGCGTAGCGAGGCACACCCAGCAGCTCGTCCGAACCGCAGCCCGACAGCAGCACGCCAGCGCCCCGTTCGGCGGCCCGCTCATTCATGGCCGCGTTCAGGTCTGGCCGGGCATCCAGCCGGGGGCCCAGTGCGCTCCAGCGAGGCTCCGCCGCGTGCCGTGCGGGGTCGATCACCTCCAGATCCACGCCTGTCAGGCCCAGGTCGGCAAGGAGCCGGGAGACGACAGGGACACAGCTACGACCCTTGTCGTCCGTCATGTCCGCCGTGAACGCGATCACCCGGCGGCCCTCGGCCACCGCGTGCACGTGCGCGAGCGTCATCAGGGAATCCAGCCCGCCCGACACCGCGACACCGAGGGTGTCCACGCCGTCCGTCAGCGCTCGGACAGACTCGTTGAACGCGGCGCGCAGCCCCTCGGGATGCGCGGCGGGCACGATCGCAGGCATCGGGAGCCGTTCAACTCCGTGCCACAGGCTGACGGGGTAAAACTCCCCCGTCAGCGCAGGCGGGGCCAGCAGAAGGGCCACCGCATCCAGGTCAACCCCGGGGGCGGGGCCGAGCAGAACCAGCGGATCAACCGCCGTACGCCCGGCCCCGTCCCCGAAGGCACGTACGAGAGGACAGATCACCGCAGGACGGAAGCCGCCAGGCTGCGGATCACATCACGCACAACAGCGACCGGAGTGCGCTTGGCCTCCCCGAACGGCAGACCCTTCGACCCCTTCGCGTGCGTACCGTCCCCCGGCTTCGACTTCGTCGACATAAACAAAACTCCCCTTCCAGAATGCGTGTTCTCGGACCGCTGGCCGACTGCCACCGCCGACCAACAAGACAACAATAACCCATACGCATCACGACGTCTAGAGGTAAACGAAGATCAACTTCGCCAACTCCCCCAGCACCCAAGGAATTTGAACCCGCCGGAGGCAGGGCACAGCGGGGCGGGAGCCGCCACCCGAAACCCACAGCACACAAGGCCAGCCCCCAGCACGCAACCGCCGAAAAACAAGAGGAGCAGCAGCGCGCAGCAAGGGCACCGGCAAGCACAGCGCACCCATGCCCGCCCGCCCCACCCCACAGCACGTGAGAACACACAGCACACAGAGCCAGCGGAACGCAGCGAAGCGGAGAGCCCCCGACACACGTGGGCAGGCCGCGAAAAGCACAGCGAACCCGGCCCACCCGACCGCGGGAGCGAAGCGAGCGGCCGGGTGGGCCACACCGCAGCACCGACCACGCCACGCCCGGCCCACGCGGCGGACACAGACCGCGCAGCGAACCCGGCCCGCTCCCCCCTGCGAGCGTGCAACACCCACCCTCCCTCCCAGGCGCACAGCGCCCGAACACCCCCACCGATGTGCGCAGCACACCGAACACCACTCCCGGGCGCACAGCGCCCGAACACCCGCTCCGCGGGAGAAAGAGAAAAACCGCTGCGCCCCAACCCAACCCCCGCCAGCGGTGACACGAGACCGACACACCCAACAAACCAAAGACCACTGAGCAGCGCAGGAGGGGTCGGCCGCTGGCCGACCGAGGGAAGCCCCCTGCCGGGGGCTTCCCCGGAAGCCGGGGCGAGCCCCTGACGGGCCCCGAAACGCCAAGGCATGGGCTGAGAGCCATCCCGAGGCCGGCCGCCGGCCGGCGAGGCCCTGCCCCCTGCCGGAGCACCGGAAGGGGGCAGGGCCAGGCCCCTGCCGGGGCCCGGATACGCCGAGCACGGACCCTGTGGGAATATGGCCGTCTCCGGCCCCTGTTGCGGGCCCGTAAAACGGGCCCCGGGGCCGGGTGCTTGGGCGACTGGGCCTCCGCCGGCCGCCTGCAGGCCCCACGGGCGGGGCCGAGCCGGAACATCCCTTCAGCTACCGAACAACACGCCCCGGGCACGGCACCCACGGCTCCCGACAGGCCCGGAGCAGGCACAGCAGCAACGGCGTACACGGCCAGCCGCAGGCGCAGCAGACGCGAGGCCCGGCTGTGGCTGACTGAAGGCAGCCCCCTGACGGGAGCTTCGCAGGCAGCAGGGCCAGACCCCCCTACCCGGGCCCCGGGGACTCAGGCGCGGGCCAGGAGGCTGCGTACAGGCCGGGAGGCAGCCGCTTGGAATACCCGCCATCCATCCTCGCGCCCGCCGCCCTACGAAAACGAACTCCGCATCAAGGTGTCCCGGCACCCGGCTATCTCGCCGAGCCATCCTCCCATGCTCCATCACGCGCGCCGACCACCAGGTCGTCCAGGAGCCGATATCAGGCGACGGCGAGGGAGATCTTGAAAACGGCCGGGGCCGCTCCTCGCCCCACTCGCTTGGTCTTTGAACTGTGTGAGGAAGATGGAGATCGAAGAGCAGTCCTTGATCACCAGAATGTAGGTTTTGGCCATGACTGGCGACTGGCGGAGGGACCGGATCGGGACTGCACCGAGGGGCGAGAACCCGACCGTGCTGCGACGGCTCACGTCGGGGTTCGCAGTGATCGGGGACGTGCAGTTCCTGCCTGGCTACTCGGTCCTACTCGTGGACGAGCCGGATGTGCAACGGCTGTCGGACCTGCCGAAGGCAAAGCGCCTGTCGTTCCTGTCCGACATGGACCAGCTCGGCGAAGCCGTCGAGCGTGCCTGTCGACGGCTGGACCCAGCCTTCCAGCGGGTCAACCTGGAGATCCTGGGGAACACAGACCCGTTCTTACATGCGCATGTCTGGCCGCGGTTCGAGTGGGAGCCGACCGACGTGGTGGGTGCACCGGTGTGGCTCTATCCGCGTGAACGCTGGAGCGACCAGCACTCCAGACTCGGTCCGCAGCACGACGCGCTGCGAGATGCGATCAGCAGCGAACTCGACCAACTGCGCCCAGTGACCTGACACTCCGGGCCCGCCGACCGTCAGATCGGCAGGCCCGGTGAACCGGTGACGGTCAGCCGAAGCTCACTGGAGACGTCTGAGCGAGCCCATGTCGGTGACGCAGTTGGTGATCGCGGGGCGGGCGGCTTCCTGGGCGGCGAGCAGGGCGACGACCGTGACGGACTGGTCGCAATGCGGGCAGCTCCGGACTGCCGTCGGCACCAGTAGGTCGGGAGGCCGGGAGCTACCCCCTGCCGGCCCCCAGGAAACACAGCGCAGGCCCGCGGCCTCACACCTCGCCCCCAGCAGGCGCCTGCCGGCACCCGAGCGGCCCGGCAGGGCTCAACGGCGCAAGGAGGAGGTGTGACCGCCCATTGCTCGTTCGGGTCCGCTGTCTGGTCGATAAGGACGGTGGCGGAGGGACGTTACCTCCCGACAGGAAACGGCAGCCGCGGTATGGCCACCGATTGCTCGTACAGGCTCTCGACGAGGTGCGAAGTACAGGGCAGTGAAAGGACGTCACCTCGCGGCGGCCGACACAGGAGCTGGATTACGGGCCGTGGGCACTGTCACCATCGAGGCATCGCCGCAATGGACCCCACACCGCGCCGCCGGGCCGGAGCTGCGGCGCCCGCGCCCCGCCCACATACACAGGCTCAGAACTCCCTTTGGAGGCTAACCATGTCCACTCACCATGCCCCGGAGCCACACGTCGGCATCCAGCCCAACGGCGCCTCCACCCCGAATGAAGACGCTGCCGCTGCCGGCTGCGCGAAGCACGGCCGACTCACTCCGGCCGAGGCCGCGGTCGTCATCGCCGTCGTGTGTGCCGTGACCTCGCTCAGCGCTGCGCAGCGCCCCGTCCCCGCAGTCCTGGTCGGGCTTTGCGCGGCCGCGGCCGCCCTGCTGGTGAGACTGCCCGCCACCTGCCTGCTCGGACGCTGCGCGGGCGGGCAGGGATGAGCCACGGGCCGACGCCCGGGCGGCGCGTCGAGCTGGACGAACTGCATCGGCTCGCCGTCTGGTTGCGGCACCACAAGGGCGGACGTACGTACGACGGCCTGGCCAAGGCATGCGGGTACGCAGTCAGCGCCTGCACGCTGCGGCGGGCGGTCGACGGCCGCATGCCCACCTGGGACTCTGTCAAGGCGTTCGCCTGCGCCACTGGCGCCGACCTGAGCGAGGCGGAACGACTGTGGAAGGCCGCACAGGAAGCCGCCGCAGCAGCCCTGGCCACACCGGCCCGGACCGGCCGGAAGCCATACACCCCGGGCAAGATCTCCACCCTCAAAGGCCTGGGCACGGCCATGCGCCGGATCCGGGAAGAAGCCGGGTCACCCTCCCTACGGGCACTGGCCAGGGAGGCCGCCGGCAACCTGCCCAGAAGCACCCTGACCCTGGCCCTTCACGGGGAGCGGCTGCCCTCCGCCCCGCTCCTCAAAGCGTTCCTCAACGCCTGCCACGCCTCCGAGCCGGTCGCCTCGCAACTGAAAGCCACCCGAAACCGCCTCGACCCGCAGATTCCGAAGCCTGTCCAGGTCTTCACCTATCCGTGCCAAGCTGCCGAGGAAGAGGAGATCCGGCGCCAGCAGACCGAAGAGATCCGCGCCCGATGCGGTCTGGCCCCCTACGAAGAGGACGAGGACTGGTACGACCAGCAACTGCGGGAGGAAGACGAGACTCGGCACCTGCCATGGGGAAGGGAGCTGAGCGACGCCGAGATTGAAGCGTGCGAAGCCGAGGAAACACCCCCCGCAAGCGAGGAGCAGCCCCCACCCCCGGCCGTCGGCGAAGTCAACCCCATCCTCACGAGGACAACCCCCCAGGCCCCCGAACCTGACACCCGAAGCAGCGGACATCAGCCTCATCTGAGATCCCGGGGCATTGTCATGGGGCGCTGCTATCTCTGCGCCATGGGACTCCGACGCGGCGCGGATGGCAGAAGGCTGGGGCGCCCTGCGCCGGGCACACGACTCCTTCCTCACCGCCGAGCAGATACCCCAGAGCGGGCAAGACCGAGACATTCGACGCACGGATCATCACCCCCGAACGCCCTCGCCTGGCCCTCTACCTCGCCGAAGCGGTGTCCCCCAACGGCCATTAAGCGAGAAAAGCGACAACCTCGACGGGCTCCCCACGCTCACCTGCGGAAACGTCCGGTGCCAGCTACCAGCAGAGACGCGCCCGCGGGGAACGGCGCAGCCGGACCAGCGGGAGCTGGACGAACTGCACACATCTGTCCAGGCACGGTCGAACACGGCCGTGCCTGGACACACCAGAGCGCGTAATCACGCGCACGCCCGGCGACACGACACAACGTGCGCGGCGTGTCTACCGGGGCACCGGCCATGGAGCTGCGCACCCAACCACCCACCGGTGCAGGCCACCACGCCTCATCTCCGGCACCCGTAAAACACCCTGCTCAGCCGGGATTGCGCGGCTAACCCCCGCATCCCCCACTCTCGCCCTGCTCCACCACAACCCGGCCCGCAGCGACCTGCACTGCGCGACGCTGCTTCCCGCCGAGCAGCCCCGCGTGCTGCTCATCGACGAGCTCGACAAAAGCGACATCGACCTGCCGAACGACCTGCTGAAGGTTATAGAAGAGGGCGAGTTCGCACCGCCCGAGCTGGAACGGACAGCCGACCGGCCGGGCCACACCGAGCAGCGGACGCACATTGACGACCGCCGCCGGAAGCCCATACGGCACGGCACAGTGCGCTGCCGCGCGTTCCCGTTCACCGTGCTGACCAGCAACACCGGCACGTCGCGCAGCAGCGCCCGAAAGTGCGCGCAGAGGTGCGCAACGACGCCCGACACGGCATTGCGCACCCCCCACCGCCGACCGGAGCAGATCACCACCACCCGCCGCAGGCGCCACCGCAGCTCATTGCCGGCGCCCCACGTCGTCCCAGCTCAGCAGCAGGTTGCGCCACTAACCCATACATCCCGCACAGTCGCCCTGCTCTGGGACGACCCCGCCCGCCGCGCGGACGCAACCCAGACCGAACACGCCGTGGAGCGCGACCGCTCCACCTCGCCCATACATCCGCACACCAACCCCAAGGAACCCTTCCATGCCCCTGCTGTTCACCCTCACACTCGCCGTGGTCATCATCGTGGTGACCATGCTCCTGGCCCTCACCCTCGGTGCGCTGGTCAGCTGGCGCCCCACCCTCGCCGGACCGATCCAGGCCGCACTCGGCGGAATCATGATGATGATCGCCCTCATGGCCGTCCTTGTCACCGTCACCCGCTAACCACCACAACGGCCACGGCACGGGTCCCGTACATCCCCACCAAACAGAACGTGCGGGGCCCAAGCGGCCGGTGGTCCACCCGCGACCGGGCACACCCGCCTCAACGGCATCGGCACGGCGCACCACAGAGACGGCACCACAGGCCAACCACCGAGCCAGCCGCGCGCCGCGCCAAGTGCGCCCTTCCCGTACACGGCGCCACACGAGCGACAAACAGAAGGCCCCTTTCCAGGCCCCGTACTGGCGCTCACACCAGCTCGAGCTGCTCCGCGCCCGGCCGTACCCGACTGGACACCTCGGGGACGGTAGACGATGTCCCACGGGCCTGCCGCGGGCTTCGCCCGGGGCTCCAGCACCATCGCGACCGGCTCGCTGCCGTCCGAGGGAATCACCGTGCGGCGGGCCGGATCGCTCCGCTCGCCAAGCAGCCACTTAGTGACGATCCCGGTGAGCGTCTGGCCGGTCTCGGGGTGTTGCCACGTCACCCAACTGCCCGGCGAGTACCAGCCCGTGGCGGGCTTCGGCGCGGTGCCCCCGCGGCGATCCCGCCGCCACACCTTACGCACCCGCCCCCGGGTGTCGACGGCAGCGCGAACGGCACCCAACACGCGCGAGATACGCCTCTGGGANCGTCACCTCCGAGTACCTGGTCAACGCCGACGACATCCAGATCAAGATGGCGCAGGGCGCCAAGCCCGGCGAGGGCGGCCAGCTGCCCGGCCACAAGGTGTACCCGTGGGTGGCCAAGACCCGGCACTCCACGCCCGGCGTGGGCCTGATCTCCCCGCCGCCGCACCACGACATCTACTCCATCGAGGATCTCGCCCAGCTGATCCACGACCTCAAGAACGCCAACCCGGCCGCCCGCACCCATGTGAAGCTGGTCTCCAAGGTCGGCGTCGGCACGGTCGCCGCGGGCTGACGGTCTCAGCGGTGTGCACGCTCATCGCGGGTGCCCTTTCTCGGGGTGGTGTTCTCGGCGCGACGGAGGTGCCACTCCCCCACCGCAAGGGGCGCGAGCCTCTGCCCCGGGTGGGCTGTCAGCCCCACGTGACGCGCAGGCTCTGGGCCTGGGCGTACTCGGCGAGCTCGCGCAGCTCGTGCAGCCGCGACTGGACGTAGCCCTGGGAGCGGCCGCAGTCGATGAAGCGACCGTCCGCGACGGCGGGGCGTCCGGCGTCCTCGGGTTCGAGGGCGAGCGCGAGCAGGACGCGACCGAGGAAAAGCTGGGCGTCCTCGTCCCCGTACGGCTCGGCGTACCCGAGGGTGCCCAGCACGCGGGCCGCGTTGGAGTTCGCCATGTTCACCGGCTCGCCAGCGAGTTCGGCGCTGAAGGTGACCGACATGGTGGGCTCCTCTCACAGTGGTGGATGCTTCCGGCTGCAGCGGTGCCACTCCCCCGCCGCAAGGGGGGCCGGAGCAGCCTCCCGGCTGCTCCGGCGGTGAGGCTTAGAACTCCTCTTCGAGGCTGGTCAGCAGGGCCAGAAGCTTGTCCTTGGACAGCGGCACCGTCTCGCCCTCGCCGTCCGCGCCGCCGGTCAGCAGGACGGGCCCGTGGTAGTCCTGGTAGGTGAAGCCGAAACGGAAGGCCAGCACCGTCGCGAGCTTGTTGACCGGGTGGTTGTAGAGCCCTTCGTCGTCCAGCCACATGTCGAGCTGACTGGTGAGCCCCACGACGTCCACCCGCTCGCAGCGGATAACGGAGCGCATGACGGTCAGTCGGGCCTCGGAGTCGGCGGGCAGGTTGACCGGGACGATGTCCGCCTCGGGGGTGATGAGCAGGGCATCGGGCGTACGGGTCATGGGTGACTCCATCTCTCGCAGAGGTGTTCTCGGTGTTGGCCGACTGCCACCGCCAACCAACAAGACAACTATATCCTACATAGATCAGCGCCGTCTATGGGAACCGCCCACCACCGGCAGCGAATCGCTCCGCCGCTCCGGGCCGGGCGGGGCGCAGCCGGCCGAGCTGCGCACCGGCGACGAGCCTCAAGCACCTACAGGCGGGGCATCGACGGAGGGCGGCAGATCCGGCTACTCATGCATCAAAGGCGGAATCACTCCTGTCCGCCGTGCGCCCACGGGTACCGCGGACCAGCATGGGAACCGTCCCCTACACCATGACAGAAGGACCTCCACATGAGCTCGCGTGCACACTCCCTGCTGGCCGCCGGCGCAGCCCTCGCACTCGCGGGAGCGACAGCCTGCGCCGGCAGCAGCAGCGACACGGACAGCACGCCGACCAGTACGAGCAGTGCGCCTTCCGAGGTTGCGAGCACCGCAGACACCATCGGCGCCCCGCCCGGCGCGCAGGTGCTCGGCCGTCCCCGGAAGGGCGAACCGTTCAAGATCACAATTGACTTCAAGGACACCCGCCAACTGGACGAATTCCAGATCACCGTCCGGAGCGTGACGTGCGGGAAGCCCTTGGATCCCGCGGTCCTCGCCTATGCCGCCGACTCAATCGGTGCACCCACCCCGACCCCGACACCGGAAAGCGGGAAGCAGTACTGCGTCGTCGCCATGGAGGCACTGAACGTGGGGAAGCAAAAGTCGAACTGGAACGCCGACAACACCGTCACACTCAACGTCGGAGACGTCGCCTACAGCCAGACCCAGAAGGATGCCGCCTACGCCTTGGACTACGCGCAGTACTGGAACAGCAAAGGGCAGACCGGACCCACGTTCGGCATCAACCCCGGAAGCAAAGGCCCAGTGCACGGGATCTTCCAGATCCCGGCCGACGAGCAGCCCACGACTGTATGGGTCACGTCCGGCACCGCCATCCAGACCATTGACGGAGTCGAGCCCGGCTATCTAGTGCAGTTGTGATCCGACTCCGAGGCCAGGCCGCCCCGCAGTGACGCAGCACTCGGGCACGGCACCTGCTCACGCCCCCGGCCAGAGGCCGTCGGGCTGGCTGCGCCCCGGGGTTGTCAGTCCTGAACGAGTCGCAGGGCGCGGGCCTGGGCGGCCACGTCGAGGGCCGGGGTGCACCACTGGATGCTGTCGAGGACGAGTCGGTCGGTGACGTCGTCGAAGCCCTTGGGGACGCCGGCGAGCATGCGGACGAAGTAGGAGAACGCGAGCGCGTCGAGCTCCTTGGCCGGGCCGGACTCGGGGAGCAGCCGGTCGGGCTGCGCCCCCGGTGACGGGCGTCAGACCAGCACGGGCGGGGCGTCGGCGTACTGCACGCACTACGCCGCCCGCCTCGAGAGGCATGGAGGCTTCTACGGCGATGTCAGCGCCCTGAACGCCCTGAGGGAGTGGAGCGCTCTCGCTGCGGCTCCGTGAGCCACAGGGCCCGTACGCCACCGTACGGGCCCCTGTGGCAGCCTGTTTTCCTACGCGATGGAAATCTCGACGTCGGTCACCTTGGCGGTGACCTTGGTGGAGCCGCTCTTGGTGGAGAGCGAGACCTCCGAGTAGGAGATCTGGTCCTGGTCGCTCAGTTCAATCGTCTCGATGATGGGTCCACTCTCGTCCCCGCGAATCTCGTAGGTGATCGAGTAAGTTCTGTCGGGGTCGGGCTGCAGCAGGCCCTCGTAGCCAACCTCCGGCTCCACGGTGACATGGCACCCGGCGGAGCCGAAGCACTGCTTTTCCGTGATCTTCAGGGTGAGCGTGAAGTCCTCCGTGGTGGGGGAGGTGTTGAACATCTCCTCCGGCTCCTCCGTGGGCTCCTGCGCCACCTCGGCCGACGTTGCCGTGGGCTTGGAATCGACCACCGTCGGGCTCTGATCGGACCCAGGGTCCCTCAGGGCCAGGAAGAGCCCCCCAGCCACCAGGGATGTTGCCACAGCCCCCGTCGCCAGACCCAGAAGGAACGGTTTGCGCGCGCTCCCGGGAGTCTTCGGTGGAACGCTGGGCATCAAGGGCAGGGAATCGGTCGGCTCATCCATGGTGTGCGTTCTCATTCCGAACATGTAGGCGGTTTTCGACAGTAAAGCAGCACCCGACCTTCTTTCAGACGGACTTGCCCTACCTGTGACCTGTGTGCGGTTCGCCTGTCTGATCCTCGTAGCGGCACAGGCATTGCGACGGACACGGTCACGGGATGGACCCGCCCTTACGTAGAGCCGTAGAACGCACCGGTCGGGCACCCGCCAGCGCGCCGACGCTGCTGCCGCCGCACCGGCACGATCACGAGTGGATGGCGTGCCTTGAACGCACAATGGCCCGAACCAGACGGCTCGGGGCCCTTCTGTGCATTGAGAGGCAGTCAGGCAGTGGCATCTATGTCGATCAGGCTGATCTTCGCCTGCCGGTTGTTGATCGTCGCCAGGATCGGCGACTTCCCGTCCAGGCCCTTGGTCTTGTCCACAAGCTCCCGAAGGTCATCGAGCGTGATCTCTTTGCCTGTCTTCGGCTTCACATGAACACTCACAGGTGACATGCCCTCATGATGCAGACCATCGATCACCCTGTCACCAGTGCGCCTTCTCGGCGGCGCAATCTCGGCGCGGCGGGGGTAGCACTCCCCCGCCGCGGGGGTCGGGGCGCAGCGGGTCGGCTGCGCCCCGGGGGTTGGTCAGTCCTGGACGAGTCGCAGGGCGCGGGCCTGGGCAGTCGAGTCGAGGGCCGGGGTGCACCACTGGATGCTGTCGAGGACGAGTCGGTCGGTGACGTCGTCGAAGCCCTTGGGGGCGCTGGCGAGCATGCGGACGTAGTAGGAGAACGCGAGCGCGTCGAGCTCCTTGGCCGGGCCGGTCTTGGGGAGCGGCGGGTTGGTACGCAGGGCCGCGACGTACGCCAGGGCGAGCAGGCCGATCATGTCGGATTCGATGATCTCTTCGATCTTCCAGCCGGTGCGCTGCATCAGCGGCACCATGCGGGCCAGGAGGTAGCCCATGGCGTCTTCCATCTCGGCCTCGGCGTAAGGCATTTCCGGCTCGGGGGCCGGTGCCGGGGCAGGGACGGCGGAGAGCTGACGGCGGGCGTTCTCGTTCGGCATGATTCCCCTCGGTTCGGAGTGTGCGCCTTCGGCTGCGGATCGATCGCCACCGCCGATCCGCATAGTTCAAGTATGCATTCTCAGAGAATTCATTTCAAGGGTTCTGGATCAATTCGCGGCCGCATTTCCCGTGGCCAGGGCGGGTTTTGGACCCCGAGTGCGGGGCACTGTGCGGGTCGTGTCGTCGCCCCATGGCGCGCAGCGCCGTGAGCCGAGGGGAACGGCAACGCGAAGCGAGGGAGCGAGGCGCACAGCGCCCCCGACGACCGACTGCCGGACCCGAAGGTGCGTGAGAGCGCACAGCGCTCGGACCGGGCCGCAGCGCAGCGGAGCGCCCGGCACGCAGCGAGCTGGGGCGGGAAGCGAAGCGGACCGCCCCACCAGGCGGCACGGACCACGCAGCGCCCCGCACCCCGGGGAAAGAACGGGCGCCGCGCCCCCACGGTGCTGCGCCGGGGCCGGACAACTGCGCCCAGGCCCACGGCCGTCGGCGCGAAGGGTGGCCGCGTCGGGCCGGGGGTCGGGCCGCAGCAGAATGTCTGCTGCGGCCCGAAGGGGGTGTCAGCGGCCGCAGAAGGGGCCGAGCTGGGGGTCGCAGTGACGACATCGGGCGCACCGCTGGGCGTTCGTTGCCCGGCAGGCACACCCGTAGTCGACGGGCACGATCCGCTGGGTGTCCTCGTCGTACACGGCGTCTCGGATGTATCCGCGATCACAGGTGTCGCAGCAACAGGGGCAGCTGTAGGCCATGGTGATTCCTTCCAGAAGTCGAGTTGGGGCACCAGCCCGTGCGGGTGTGGGCGGCGAGGCGGGGGGCCCGCCCCGTGAGGGGCGGGCCCGGGTGGCCTATGCGGCCAGCACCAGCGGCTTCAGGTCCGGGTAGTCGCGGTCCATCTCCAGGGAGATCAGCTCAGCCTCGGTCTCCGCTGCGTGGGCGAAGCGGGTCTCGTTCAAGGGGGCATCGAGGACGAAGCGCAGGCGGTGGATCGTGTAGGAGACGATCTGCTCGGGGTGGAAGGTGCGCATCTCGCCGCGCATGCGGCACATGGCGCGGACGATGATGCGGCCCTTGTTGGTGGTGCGGATGTCGTGGATCTCGATGGTGCGCACCGACTCTTCGCCGTCGCTGTCGGTGTAGGTGATGGTCACGGCCCGCTTGCCGTCCATCGCGCGGATCAGGTCGGCCAGGGTGCGGGTGGAGGTCTGACGGGCGGTGCGCTTCATCGTGTTGAACATCGGGATCTCCCAGCGACGTGGTGTGTCTTCGGTGTTGGTCGACTGCCACCGCCGACCAGCAAGACAACTATATCCCATATGCATCACAATAGGAAGCGAAAACCGCCCTCGGTCTCAACTTTCCCCGGAAGCCCCACCAGTCCCGGCGGTCACCCTGGACCCCTGTCCGTTCTTCGTGAAGGTGGCGAGAGGAGTGCCCCCTGAGCTGCGGCTCGCCTTGATCGCTGAGCGGATTCCGGGGTTGCCGTCTCAGCGATCATGGCGGTTCCGGGGTTGCGCCGGCGGGTTGCCCGGCTGTTCTTCGGCCGCCGCCCTCAAGGCAGCCCCCATGGCCAGCCGTCGACCACCCGGTTCGCCAAGTTCGCCACGTTCACCGAGACGAGCGGCGCGCGGCTCGCCAACTCCAGCGGACACTCGCCAGGCATGCGGAGACCGGACAACCCCCCTCGCCGCGATGCCACCGCAACCATGTTGACTTGGTTACGTATAAGGGATATAGTTATCTCGGTCGCCAGGCGGTGGCAGCCGGGCGGCGACCGAGAAACGCGCACCTCAACAAGTCAACAGCGGACAGGAGTTCCCGAGATGGCCCGTACTTTCCACGACCGCCCCGTGCACCTCCAGTACGAGGAGCGGCCCTGGCTGACCCCCTTCCTGAAGGACGGCAGCCGGACGTGGCTTCAGAGGGCGGCGCACAAGCGGGACCGTGCGGCACTCAAGCGGGCGCTGCGCACCGGCAGCGAGCCGCCCCGCCCCCCAGCGCCGCCGCATCGACTGGGACGCGCACTGAGTCAGCCCCGACGAAACGGCCCCGCCCACCGGCGGGGCCGTTTCGCGTTCTGCCAGCAGCGCGGGTTGAGCGGCGGCCAGATACGCAAGAACCCCGCCGACGGCGGGGCGGATTCAGTGTGGCAGGAGAGTGCTACGAGCGTGCCCGTTTTGCCGCTTGGCTCGCCGCGCACTGGCGAGTGGCTCGGACGTTGTTCAGCGGCCCCACGATGACGACCAAAAGTGGTCCCACTTCGTGAAGATCAGGGACGGCTTGAGTTGGCCCTGCCCAAGAGCCATGCCTGATCAGCGTGGGATCCGGGTGGGGCCACCTGCGGCCGTCTCCTCACAAACCGGGACCGGTTGAAGCCGTCCGGGTGGAGCCGACGAACAACGTCACGGCCAGGCGAGCCTGGCACGGCGGACGAGCGGAGCCGGGGCAGGAAGTCGGGGCCAGCGGACGAGGTGCCGACGTGATGCGGGAGCCGAGGAGGGACGAGAGGAGGGACGACAGGGCGAGCAGGCCGCGCCGGGCCGTCAGAACAGAAAGCCTCTTCCTCCGACTATCGCGGAGAAAGAGGTGTCGGCGTCGGAAATGGGCTTGCCCAGGGGGTCTGACCAGGCAATACGCCCAAGATCACGAAAGGGGGGTTCACACCTCCGGTAGTACCTCCGGCGCAACTTTGGGTCCGCCTGTGCAGACAACTGTGCAGACAACCGTGGGTGCAACCCTCTTCCGGCGGCGCGCCGGCAGGCTTGCCCAGACCTCACGGACCGCCCGAGCCCTCGAACTGGAGCAGGAAGCCGGCCAGCCGCCGGCGCTGGCGCTGCCGGCGCGCCGAGGAGCTGTGCGCGGTACCACCCGATCGAGTGAGGGTCTCTCTGTGCACTGTCAGCGGCGTACGCAATGATGAGAGCGGCCCACAGCACCACTGCACCACCCTTCGAACATTCCCGGGTCGCGAGTAGAAGGACTACGACATGATCGCCATAACGCCCCAGCAGAGAGACTTGCTGGCCATCTGCGCACTGCGGGCGGGCAGCACGTCCGTCGACTGGAACCTGATCGCTCGGACCTGCCAGTCCCCGGAAGCTCTCCACGTCGTCCTCGGCGGAGACCTCCCCGAGGATTCCGCTGTGGCCCGGAAGAATCTTCCGGTCCTGCGCGACGCATTGCCGTACCTCGACGAAGCCCGTGCTCGGGTCGCCTCCGAGCTCGAGGCCGCCAAGGCGACCGGCGCGCGGCTGGTGACCGTGCTCGATCCGGCGTATCCGGCGAACCTGCGGCTGGTCCCCAATCTGCCGCCATTTCTGTTCCACCTCGGGGACCTGGAGGAGCGCGATGCCCGCTCCGCGGCCGTGGTTGGTACTCGCAACGCGAGCGACGACGGCATGCGCCGAGCTGGGCGTATGGCCCGCGGTCTGGTGGACAACGACGTCGTCGTCTTCTCCGGTCTCGCGAAAGGCATTGACACCGCGGCGCACACCGCAGCGCTCGAAGCCGGGGGCCGGACTGTGGCTGTCATGGGAACTGGAATCGCGGCCAAGATCTACCCGGCCGAGAACAAGCCCCTGGCCGCGCGGATCGTCGACAACGGCGGAGCTCTGCTCTCCCAGTTCTGGCCGACCTCCGGACCGGCGACATGGACGTTCCCGCGCCGCAACGTCGTCACGAGCGGGTCGACCATGGGCAGCATCGTCATTGAGGCGTCCTCGACCTCCGGCGCCAAGATGCAGGCCCGCATCGCGCACGAACACGGCAAGCACGTCTTCCTCATCCGCTCCCTGGCCACGAAGGAGCCGTGGGCCGCGAAGATGGTTGCGGAGAGGAAGGCGGTGGAGGTTGCCGAGCTCGACGACGTCCTCTCGCTCCTCGGCAGCGCCAAGCGCGTCCAGCAGGCCGCACAGCAGCGTCTTCAGCTCGCCCTGGCGGGCCTGTGACCGGCGCTGCCGAATTACCACAGCCCCTCAGATTCCCCAACTGCCCAAAGTGTGCGTACCGGTTCACCGGCACACCGCACATGTGCGCGGAGTGCGCTGGCGAGACCGTGCGCCCACTCGCGGAGAACCACTGCACGGTCTGCAGCCAGACCCTGCGGGAACCGGGCGCGGCCTGCTGGAACAGGATCTGCGGGTGGACTCCTGAGAAGAGGCGCTTCACCCGTGTGGACGCGGTGGCGCTCTACGCCTACCCGCTGGAACAGACGATCAGGAAGTTCAAGTACGACGGTGTCGCTGGGTGGGGCGTGATCTTCGGGCGGCTCATCGTCGGCTGGCTCAAGGCCCACGAGGACGAGGTGCGCGACATCGATCTCATCATCGGCAACCCCACGGCGCGTGACCGCGCACCGCTCCAGCACGTGGAGACCATGATGCAGGCCGCTTACGCGGAGGACGCCCTCGGGCAATGGCCCATCGCCGACCCCGCGAGCCCTGTCCTGACCAAGCTGCGGGAAACGGGAAAGTCGGCCAGCAGCGCGGCGACATGGCAGGACAAGATGGACGCAGCCCGCGAGCACGTGTCGGTCTTGCACCTGCGGCGGAGCGTCGCCGGTAAGCGCATCCTGCTCGTTGACGACGTGTTCACGACCGGAGCGCAGTTCCACACGGTGGGCACGTTCCTCACCACGCAGGGAAGGGCGAAGGAAGTCCGAGGGCTGGTCCTCGGCCGTACGCCCTCGCGCTCATAATCGGACGCGTCGCCTGGCGCAGCGCCCATCGCCGTGCCTGGTCACGACTGCCCGGGCGCGGTCGACGATGGCGGGCCAGTGGAGGCGTCCCATATCGGTACATGTACCCGATGGCGTTGCCGCTGGTCAGGGTGCTGGGCAAGCCTCGGGGGCGTGGCAGTGGGCAAGCCTCGGGTGTAGGTGGGCAAGCCCTGTCCGGGGCACCCCAGACATGCGCGTTCGATTCTTGTTCGAGTACGGTGAGGGTGGGAGGTGTCGCCATGGACGAGCAGCACGACCAGGCCGTGGGGGCTGGTTCGCCGATCCTCCATCTGCGCTGCCCGCGGGATGTCGATCCCGAGCTGTACCGCCTGCTGCTCGGCCTGGTGGCGGATGTGACTCCGGTGGTGCAGACCTTGCCGCCGTCCGCTGCTGTGGCGGACGTCTCCGGCAGCGTGCGGTTCTTCGATCGCGATCCGGCAGAGCTGGCCCGGATGATCCGTGCGCGGGCACTGGCGCTGTACGGCCTGCCCGTGGCGATCGGGGTGGGGCCGAACTGGACGGTCGCGGCGATGGCGTCCCGGGAGCCGGGGCGGGGCGGCGTGCGTGCGGTCGGCTCCAGTTCGGAGGCAGTGGCCGCGTTCCTGCACCCGCGGCCGGTCGGTGAGCTCCATGGCATCGGCAGCGCTCAGGAGCGGACGCTGACGACGTACGGGGTGCACACGATCGGGCTGCTGGCGAATCTGCCGGAGGCTACGGTACAGCGGGTGCTGGGCGGGAAGGCGGGCCGGCTGCTGCGCGAGCGGGCCCGCGGTATCGACCGCCGCAGGGTGGTGCCGGCCGAGCTGCCGCACAGCGCGGCCGCGCAGCGCCGCTTCCCCACCGACACCCTGGCTCCGGAGCTGGTGCGCTCCGCGCTGCTGTCGCTGGCGGTCGAGCTCGGCGAGCGCCTGCGCGGTCGCCGGCAGGCGGCGAAGGCGGTGACCCTGACGGTGACCTTCGCCGACCGCACCCAGCTCCACCGCAGCCGCCAGCTGCCCGGCGGGCCGTCCGCGCACACCGACGACCTGCGCGACTGCGCGTACGAGATGTATCGGGCCCTGGGGCTGCAGCGGGCCCGGGTACGGGCGGTCGTCCTGCGCTGCGAGCAGCTCGTGGACGCGGCCGCAGCCTGCGAGCAGCTGTCCTTCGACGCCGACCGGGAGCACCGGCTGCGCGCTGAGCAGGCCATCGACGCGCTCAACGCCCGCTTCGGCTCCGGCACCGTGGGCCCCGCGGCGAGCTAACCGCAGGCCGGGTGACTCCGCGGCTTCAGGCCCTGGGGTGCTTGGAGCCCTTGCGCCGGTCGGCGAGCTGCTCGAGCAGCTCGGCCGGCTGCGGCCGGGTGCTGCTGCCGAGGTAGCGGATGCCCTCGCCTTCCGGAGGGGTGCCGGTGTCCTTTCCGATCGGGTGGCGCCGGCTGGTCGCGGTGCGCCATCCGTACCGCTCATCCCACACCAGCACCGGCGACGTCTGGCTCGCGGTGAGCGGGACGGCGGCCGCCAGGTTCTCGCCTGCGAGTTGGCGTACCTCCACCTGGACCGGCTCGGCGACGCCGGCCTCGGCCAGGGCGTCGGCGACCTGCTGCAGGTACGGGCGGGCGCGGCGGATGCGCAGTTCGGCCTCGGCGATGGCCGCGGCGCCGCGGTGGGTGACGGTGGGGTAGCCGAGGCGCTCGGCGGCCTCGAGCGGGGTGAGCTCGGGGGTGGCCTCGACCAGGTCGGCGATGCGCCGGCCGCGGAGCTGCGCGAGGCCGGCCTGGGCGGTGGGGAACTTCGCGATGCCCAGGGTGTCGGCGACCTCGGTGAGCGTGATGGTCGGGTTGGTATCGAGGAGTTCGGCGATCCGGGGCAGGATTTCATCGCGCGGAATCATGTCGCCGCTGCCGGTGCGGCGGCCACCGCCGGCGCCGCGGCCGGGCCGGTCGGCCTTGTAGCCGCGCACCACGCGGCGCGGCCAGTGCTCCGTACCGTCCTCTTCGGGGACGAGGACGACGTGCTCGGCCAGCTTGGGGTCACTCTTGTACTTGTTCCAGCTGGCCGGCGAGACGCCGAGCTCGGCGGCGGCCTCGTGGCGGTCCAGCAGGTCCTCCTCGTCATCGACCTCCGGCAGGGCCGGGACGGGCCGGCCGGCGTGGAAAGCCTTCGTCTGCTCGCTGTCCCACAGCAGCGCCCTCGAGGTCGGCGAGCTGATCGGGGCGGGGTGCCCCTCCTGAGTGTGGGGCTTCTTGTTGCGGAAAGTGCCGAGCGGCATGCCCAGTTGGGCGGCCAGGTCGGCCATGGTCTGTGCGTACTTGAGGCGTCCGGCGCGGATCATCTTCTTCATTTCTCCATCACGGTGCGGGCAGGCCGCCGGCGAGGGCGCCCCGCCCAGGGCGGGCGTCAGGCGGTTGAGGGGTCCGGCAGGCAGTTCGGCAAGCACGGCTCACCGGGCACGGCGCCGCATCCGTCGCAGCTGCGGGCGGCGGCGTCGATGAGCGGCCGCAGGTAGGCGAGGACGCCGGCGGCGTGGGTGAGCGGAATCAGGGCGGCAGCGGTGATGACATACAGGGCGTGCGGGGCGCGGCGCGTGGTGGTCACGCGGATACCGGCGGTGTCGCCCGGGCCCGAGGCGAGATCCGGCAGGACGAGGCCGTCGGGGTGCCACTGCACGATGACATCGGCGTCGGCCAGGTCACGGGCGAGCTCGGCGAGTTCGACGGACGCGGCCGCGGCGCTGGCCGGCCAGGCCAGCTGCGCGCTCTCGCCGGAGGCGCGCTCGGCGGCGTCGGTGACGGCCGGGGCTTCGAGCTCCTGGACGTGGTGGTCTGTATCGCGCCGGGCGAGGTAGACGGGCATGGGCTGCTCCTGATGTGAGGTGTGCTCGGCACCGGCGCGCTGCCACAACACGCCAACGAGACAACAATACCCCCTTTGCGTCACCATCGGCAAGGAAGCGTGTACCTCACGTGGCGCCGGACGGATACACTCGCCAATGAGACCGCCTCTCGGGTTCTCCCGCGGAGTGTGTGTTTTCGGTTGGCCGGCGCCCTTGCCACCCGCTTCGGCGGATTAGGCGCCGGCCTTTTGCGTGCCGGCGAATCGCCAGGCCGCCCGTCGCGCATCAGCCGGGCGACACAGCAGACACCTTCCGGCATGCCACATTCCACGAATGTGATGCGTGTATGGTATAGTTGTCTTATAGTCTGGCGGCTGGCCAGCACACCAAGACACCTACGAAGAGCACGACTTGCAGATCAGCAAGAGACGCTCGTGGCTGCCCAGGAGTCTCAATGACGAAGTCAAGCCGCTTGCGTGACTGGCGGGGCGGAGGTGAAGACCCGTCCGTCACGCAGCAGGGCCCACAACACACTCGCCCGCCGGCGGGCCAGAGCAATGACGGCCTGGACGTGCTTGCAGCCCTCGCCGCGCTTCTTCAGG
>NZ_JARWBG010000080.1:0-21521 GCF_029846775.1 Streptomyces chengmaiensis | reverse complement strand
CACCGCCCTGCTGGCCGCCGGGACCGGGGCGTGCGCCGGGACGCGGGCCGGGAGAGGCGCCCTGCGGACCGCCGGTGGGGCGGGGCGCCTGGGGCGCGGGTGACGGCGTCGGGGCCGCCGGGGACGAGAACTCCGCCGCGGGCGCCGGGGCGGGCTTGGCCGGAGCCGGCTTGGGGCCGGGCGTCGGCCGCGGACCCGGAGTCGGGGCCTGGGAGGGAGTGCTGCTCGCCGGGGCCTCGGTGCGTGCAGCCGGCTTCGGGGCCGGTGCGCCGGGCTTCGGGGCAGCAGGACGGGCCGACTGTGCCGGGGACGGCGCGGTCGGCTTGGCAGGCGCGGCCTTGCGGGGCGCGCCGGGCTTGGCAGCGGGCTTGCCGGCGGTGCCGCCGGGCCCCTGCAACGCATCAGTCAATTTGCGCACTACCGGCGCCTCGATTGTCGAGGACGCCGAACGGACGAATTCACCGAGTTCCTGGAGCTTGGCCATGACAACCTTGCTCTCCACACCGAACTCCTTGGCGAGTTCGTATACCCGGACCTTAGCCACTTCGCTCCTTTTAGGTCCGGGTTACCGCCGGACCGTCGCTACTTCATGGGCGTACTCATCGCGTACTCATCGAGTGCTCATCGCAATCTCGACCTACTTCCGACTCGCGAGGTACCTGACCGCACGGGGTTCCGTGCCGTACTTCTTTCTTTCTTCTTCACGGCGCTGCCTCAAGCCTGCTTCACCTCGAGGGCAAGGCGCACCTCCGCGGTGTCGAGCGGTCCCCGGCGCCTGAGAGCCCGTGGGAACGCCCGGCGGCGGACCGCCAGATCGAGACAGACCAAAGCGGGATGCACATAAGCACCCCGGCCGGGCAGCGTACCGCGATGATCGGGGACACATGCATCCTCGATCGCCACGATCCGCAGCAGATCGCCCTTGGCCGCTCGCTCCCGGCACCCCACACACATGCGCTCAGGGCGTGCGCGGGCATGCGTCCGGCCAGACACGGTTAAGTCTACCTCCCCGTACCGACCTCACCCCTTTGGGGCAAAAATCGAACAGCTGATGGCTTGAAAAGATCACAGCGATCCCGCCGACACACAACGTGATCGCTGCGAAGATCTATTCCCAGGGCGACCGGCACCGCCGCCACCCCGACCGCAGGGCTCAGGCCTGGCGGGAGTCCTCCGAGGTCTGCTCCGCCGACTGCTCGCCGCCGGGACCCGTGAGCCCAGCCTGGCCGGCAGGGCTGTCGGGGCGGATGTCGATCCGCCAGCCGGTGAGCCGAGCGGCCAGCCTGGCGTTCTGGCCTTCCTTGCCGATCGCCAGGGAGAGCTGGTAATCGGGGACGGTCACACGCGCGGAGCGGGCGGCCAGATCCACGATCTCGACCTTGGAGACCCGGGCGGGAGACAGCGCATTGGCCACCATCTCAGCCGGGTCATCCGACCAGTCAACGATGTCGATCTTCTCGCCGTGCAGCTCGCCCATCACATTGCGCACCCGACCGCCCATCGGTCCGATGCAGGCGCCCTTGGCATTCAGGCCACTGCGCGTCGAACGGACAGCGATCTTGGTGCGATGGCCGGCCTCACGGGCGATCGCCGCGATCTCCACCGAGCCGTCCGCGATCTCCGGCACCTCCAGGGCGAAGAGCTTCTTCACGAGGTTGGGGTGGGTGCGGGAAAGCGTGACGGACGGACCGCGCACGCCCTTGGCCACCCGGACGACGTACGTGCGCAGCCGCAGACCGTGCGTGTACTCCTCGCCCGGAACCTGTTCCTGCACCGGAAGGATGGCCTCCAGCTTGTCGTCCAGCTTGACGAGGACGTTCTTCGGGTCCTTGCCCTGCTGCACCTGGCCGGCGACCACATCGCCCTCACGCCGGGCGTACTCGCCGAAGGTGACGTCGTTCTCCGCGTCACGCAGCCGCTGCTGGATCACCTGACGGGCCGTGGTGGCGGCGATCCGGCCGAAGTCCGTCGGAGTGTCGTCGAACTCCTTGGGCTCCTGGCCTTCTTCGAGGTCCGCCGGGTCCTCCTTCGCCCACACCGTGACATGGCCGGTGTCGCGGTCGAGCACCACGCGCGCGTGGCGGCGGCTGCCCTCGGTGCGGTGATAGGCGATGAGGAGGGCCGACTCGATGGCCTCGACCAGCAGGTCGAAGGCGATCTCCTTCTCCTGCGCCAAGCCCTTCAGGAGCTTCACGTCGATATCCACGGCTACGCCTCCTCTTCCTTTGTGTTCTTGCGGCTGAATTCGATCTCCACGCGCGCCTTGGCGATATCGGCGAATTCGACCCGGCGGGCGGTGGGCTTCCGCCCCTTGACTCCCGGCACTTCCAGATCGAGGCCGTCGTCGTCCACGGTGAGAATGCGAGCCGTGAGCTCTCCGCCTTCGTTCAGCTGGAACTTCACCAGCCGGCCGACGGCGCGTACGTAATGGCGGTGCTGCGTCAGCGGGCGGTCCGCACCGGGGGAGCTGACCTCGAGGACGTACTCGCCCTCGCCCATCGCATCCGTCTCGTCCAGCTTCTGGGAGATGGTGCGGCTCAGCTCCGCGCAGGCGTCCAGTTCGACGCCCTGGTCGGAGTCCACGATGATCCGCAGCATGCGGCGCCTGCCTGCCCGGGAGACCTCGATCTCCTCCAGATCCAGGTCGGCGGCGCTGACGAGCGGTTCCAGCAGCCCGCGCAGCCTTTCGCTCTGGGTGGTGCTCATCCGGGTGACTCCTCGGCCGCGTGTGCTGTTGTGGGATCGTCGCGTGTCAGGTCAAAGGGTATCCGGTCCCAAGGGGTGTTGCCGTCCACCTCCGCCGTACCCACGGGTACGCTCGCGGGGCGGTGATGATCAAGCACAAGGAGACAGGCGTGGGGCGCACGGGCGAGGGGCACGCGGGGGCGACGCGCCGGCGTGTACTGGCGGCGGGCGCGGTGGCCGCGGTCGCCGGCTGTTCGTCCCCGGCCCGGGAGTCGAATCCCCTGCCGGCCGGCATACAGGACATCCGCGCGGAGGAGGCCCGGCTACGGCTGCTCGCGGCGCACAGCACGGTGCTGCGGGAGCGGTACGACGCCGTGATCGCGCGCCATCCGCAACTGGCGGGGCGCCTGGGGGCGCTGCGCACAGCGGTGGCGGAGCACGAGCGGGCGCTGCTGCCGGGGGACGTCCGGCCGACCGCATCGCCGTCGGGCACGGCGCCGGCGTCCGGAGTGACGGCCTCCAAAGCCGCGTCCGCGTCCCCGTCCGGAGCGGCTGCATCGGTCTCGGGAAGCGGCGTCCCCGCCGACCCCGACACGGCGCTGAAGGACCTGGCCGCGGCCGAGCGGCGTACCTCCGACAGCTTCGCCGAAGCCCTCGTGGAAGCCGAACCGGAGCTCGCGAGGCTGCTCGCGTCCATCGCGGCGGCGGGAGCGGCGCATGCGTACCTGCTCACACAGGCGCCGGCCGAGGGAGCACGGTGAAAAGGCCGGACAGAGCCCTCGATGCCGTACAGGCGGCGCTGGGCGCGGAGCACGCGGCGGTGTACGCGTACGGGGTTGTCGGCAGCCGGGTCGGCGAGGGGCGCGAGGCCGAGGCGCGGACGGCGTACGCGGCGCACCGGGCGCGGCGGGACGCGCTGGCCCGCACGGTGCGCGACCTGGGCGGCACTCCTGATGCGGCGGCGCCCGCGTACGCTCTTCCCTTTCCCGTGCCGGACGCGGCGGCGGCGGAGCGGCTGGCCGCGATGCTGGAGGACCGGGTGGCCGGGGTCTACTCCGACCTGGTACGGGCCGCCGAGGGCCCGCTGCGGACGGAGGCGGCCCGGGCGCTGCGGGAGGCGGCGGTCCGCGCGGTGCGGTGGCGGGGCAGCGGCGTAGCCTTTCCGGGGCTCGCCGAGCGGACCCGGAATCCTCGGCATCGTCAGCGCTGAAAGGGAACGACATACGCATGGCTTTCGAACCGCCGCAGCGGCTCGTCCGGGCACTCGCCGAGAACCACGGGGAGGCGGCGGCGGGCGAGTGGCTCGCACGGCTCCCCAAGGTCGCGCAGGAGGCGGTTGACCGGTGGCAGCTGGACGTCGAGCGGGTGCTCGCCCCGGGCGGCAGGAGCAGCCTGGTACTGCTCGTGCACTGCCCGGACGGCACACCCGCGGCGCTGAAGGTGGTCCCGCCCTTCGCCGCCTCCGCGGCGGAGCGCGCTGCGCTTGAGCACTGGGACGGCTGGGGCGCGGTACGGCTGCTGTCGGCCATGGGCGAAGCGGACGGGGCCGCCCTGCTGCTGGAGCGGCTGCACCCGGAGGTGTCGCTGCGGTCGCTGCCGGAGGCGAAAGCGCTGCTGGAGGCGGCGGGCACGGTACGGCGGCTGTGGGTCGAGCCACCCCCGGGGCACCGGTTCGAGACGGTGGCGGAGCGGACGGAACGGCAGGCGGCGGCGATGGACCGCCACCGGGCGGATGCCGCCGTCGGGCCGCTGGTGGAGGGTGCGCTCGCCGCGCGCGCCGAACTGGTCGCGGATGCCGATGGGGGCGCGGATGCGGATGCGGCCGAGGCGGTGCTGTTGCACGGCGACTTCCGCCAGAGCAAGGTGCTGGCGGGCGACCGCGCGCCGTGGCTGGCCGTCGGTCCCGCCCCCGTCGTCGGCGAACGCGCCTACGACCTGGCGCAACTGGCCCGCGACCGGGCCGACGACCTGATCGCCTCGACGTCGGGCGCGGCCGGGGCGCGCCGGAGGGTGAACCGTCTGGCCGACTCCCTGGACGTCGACCGCGACCGGCTGCGCGGCTGGACCCTTTTCCGCGCGGTCGCAGCCGCCGCCCGTGCGCTGGCGGCGGGGCGGCGGAGGGACGCGGAGCTCGCGCTGGAGTTCGCCTCCTGGCTGTGACCCCGGGTGCGGGGCGCTGTGGCCCGCGGCGGCGCGTTCCGGGCCCGCCGGTCGCCACGGCGGGCGGGCCCTTTCCCACCCGCCCCCTTCGTGGTGTGGCGGCTTCGGCCCGGCACGCCGTGCGGCGCTGCGCGCCGGGCTCCTCGATCGTGCCCGGCTCCGCGGAGCGCCCCCGGCCCGCGTCCGGCCGAAGCGCCCGGAGCGGGCCGGGGTCCCGCACGCCCTCAGGGCACAGGGGGGCAGGAGGGACACGCGCAGGGGCCGGGCATCAGGCCGAGAGCTGGGCGACCGCCTCGTCGAGGGAGAGTTCCACGCGCTCGCCCGTGCGGCGGTCCTTCAGTTCGAGGACGCCCTCCGCCGCGCGCCGGCCCGCGACCAGGATGTGCGGGACGCCGATGAGTTCCGCGTCGGTGAACTTCACGCCCGGGGAGACGCCCGCACGCTCGTCCACCAGCACCCGCAGCCCCGCCTCGGCCAGACGGCCGGCGGCCTGCAGGGCGAGCTCGGTCTGGAGTGCCTTGCCGGCGGCGACGATGTGGACGTCTGCGGGGGCGATCTCCTGGGGCCAGCACAGGCCCTTGTCGTCGGCGGACTGCTCGGCGAGCGCGGCCACCGCGCGGGAGACGCCGATGCCGTAGGAGCCCATCGTCACCCGCACGGGCTTGCCGTTCTGGCCGAGGACGTCGAGCTGGAAGGAGTCCGCGTACTTGCGGCCCAGCTGGAAGATATGGCCGATCTCGATGGCGCGGTCCAGCTTCAGGCCCGCCCCGCACGCCGGGCACGGGTCGCCCTCCTCGACGACGACCACGTCGAGGTAGTCGTCGACCTCGAAGTCCCGCCCGCACACGACGTTCTTCGCATGGGTGTCAGGCTTGTTGGCGCCGGTGATCCACGCGGTGCCGGGGGCCACCCGCGGGTCGGCGATGTAGCGGACCTTCTCCAGGCCCTGCGGGCCGACATATCCGCGGACCAGGTCCGGACGGTCTGCGAAGTCCTCCGCGGTGACCAGCTCGACCTCCGCCGGGGCGAGGTGCTCGCCCAGCTTGCCGAGGTCGACCTCGCGGTCGCCGGGCACGCCGACCGCGACGATCTCGCCGTCGACCTTGATGAGCAGGTTCTTCAGGGTGGCGGAGGCCGGCACGCCCAGATGCTCGGCGAGGGACTCGATGGTCGGGGTGTCGGGGGTGTCCAGCTCCTCGACCGGCCCGTGGCCCTCGCCGGGGACCGGCCGGAGGGCGAGGGTGACGGCCTCGGTGTTGGCCGCGTAGTCACAGGCCGGGCAGTCGACGAAGGTGTCCTCGCCCGCGGGCGCGGGCGCGAGGAACTCCTCCGACTTGGAGCCGCCCATCGCGCCCGCCACCGCGGACACGATGCGGTAGTCGAGGCCGAGGCGCTCGAAGATCCGCTGGTAGGCGGCGCGGTGCAGCGCGTAGGACTCCGCCAGTCCCTCGTCCGACGTGTCGAAGGAGTAGGAGTCCTTCATCTGGAACTCGCGGCCGCGCAGCACGCCCGCCCGGGGCCGCGCCTCGTCCCGGTACTTGGTCTGGATCTGGTAGAGGATCACCGGCAGGTCCTTGTAGGACGTGCACTGGTCCTTCACGGTCTGGGTGAAGATCTCCTCGTGTGTGGGCCCGAGGAGATAGTCCGCGCCCTTGCGGTCCTTCAGCCGGAACAGCAGGTCGCCGTACTCTTCGTAGCGGCCGCTCGCCTCGTAGGGCTCCTTCGGCAGCAGCGCGGGCAGCAGCACTTCCTGCCCGCCGATGGCGTCCATCTCCTCGCGCACGACGCGCGTGATGTTCTCCAGCACCTTCTTGCCGAGCGGCAGCCAGGACCAGACGCCCGCGGAGGTCCGCCGGACGTAGCCCGCGCGGACCAGCAGCTTGTGGTTGAGGGTCTCGGCGTCCGCCGGGTCGTCGCGCAGTGTCTTGACCATCAGACGGGACATGCGCTGGACCTGGGACATGGTGAACTCCTGCTCGGAAGGTGTTGAGTACAGGAGGTTAGCCGGGGCATGCCGCCTGGCGGAAATCAGTTCGCGCGCCTCAGGGGCAGGGGCGCGCCCATCACCGCGTACGGGCTGGGTGCGCTGGGGAACACCACGCGGCGGGCGAGGTCGGTGTAGCCGAGGCTCCGGTAGAGCGCGCGGGCGGGGCTTTCGACGTCGACGGCGGACAGGATGGAGCGCGGCTGTTCGGCCTCGTCGGTGAGGGAGGTGATCAGCGACCGGCCGATGCCCCGGCCCTGGAAGTCGGGGTGCACATGGAGCTCGGTGATCACGAAGGAGTCGTCGAGCCAGTCGTCCGTCCCGGAGGCGCGCAGATACGGTTCGACGACGGTCGACCACCAGTGGGTGCGGTCGTTGGGCATGCCGTAGACGAAGCCGACGAGCCGTCCCGACTCGGTGGTCGCGCCCAGCGCGCGGGCGCCGGGGCTGAGCAGATGCCGCAGCACGATGTAGCGGCGCACCTCGATCTCTTCCTCGCTGAGGCCGAAGGCGAGGGCCTGCACCGCGAGGGCCTCGTCGACCCGGGCGGCGAGCTCGAGCGGTCCGATCACTGCGTCTGCCATGCGGGAACCCTACTTCGCGCCGCTCGAGCCCTGAACTCCGCGCTCAGAACAGCACGCTCATAAACGCCCCGACCTCGCGGAAGCCGACGCGCCGATAGGCGGCCCTGGCAGCGGTGTTGTAGTCGTTGACATACAGGCTGACGACGGGGGCGACGTCTGCGAGGGCATGGCGCAGCACTGCGGCCATGCCGGTTTCGGAGAGCCCGCGGCCGCGGTACTCGGGGTCGACCCAGACGCCCTGGATCTGGCATGCCTGGTCGGTGGCCGCGCCGATCTCGGCCTTGAAGACCACTCTGCCGTCGTCGATGCGGGCGAAGCACCGGCCCGCGCCGACGATTTCCGCGACCCGCGCCTGGTAGAGCAGTCCTCCGTCGCCGGCGAGCGGCGAGACGCCGACCTCTTCGGTGAACATCGCCACGCACGCCGGCATGATCACGTCGAGTTCGTTCTTGCGGATGCGGCGGACCCGTGGGTCGGGCTCGACGTCCGCGGGGAGCTGCTCGGTGACCATCAGCGGCTGGTGGGCCCGCACGTCGCGGGCGGGGCCCCAGTTGGGTTCGAGCAGCCGCCACAGTTGGGCGGTGGGTTCGGCGGGGCCGACGATGGACGAGCAGCGGCGGCCGGTTCTGCGGGCGCGGTCGGCGAAGGCGCGCACCGCATCGGGGGTGGCGCAGATGGGGACGAGGTTGGCGCCGGAGTAGCAGAGGGAGCGCAGCCGTCCTTCCGCGTACCAGCCCCACATCTCCCCGCCGAGGCGCCAGGGGTCGAGCCCGGCGACCTGGACGCGCGAGGTGACGAAAGCATTCTCTACGGGCTCGCTCTCCAGGATGGCGAGCGCTGCCCCAAGGTCGCCGGGGTCGAGGACCCGGGTGGTGGTGTGCGTCAACACGAGGGTGGCTCCAACGCTCCTTCTGGGCGGCGGCACAGCGTCCTGCTCGCTGTCGGCGTCGCCGCGTGCCAGGTCGGCACCGGTCAGGGCTTGACCGTCGCGTCACTTGCGAGAAGCCCCTCGTGGGCGGAGGCACAAGGTCTGCTGATCTCCGAACTGTACCCGGAGATGGCCCGCAGCACCTCATACGCGGGGAACCGGGACCCTGTCCGCGGCAGCGCCGGGTCCCGGTCCGTGCCCGCACGCCGGGTGTCAGCTGATGGAGACCTGGGGTTCGCCGGAGGCGATGCCGTCCTTCTCCATCTGCTCGGCGATCTTCAGTGCCTCTTCGATCAGGGTCTCGACGATCTTCGACTCGGGGACGGTCTTGATGACCTCGCCCTTGACGAAGATCTGGCCCTTGCCATTGCCGGACGCAACGCCGAGGTCGGCCTCGCGCGCCTCACCGGGGCCGTTGACGACGCAGCCCATGACGGCGACGCGCAGCGGCACCTCCATGCCCTCCAGACCGGCGGTGACCTGGTCGGCCAGCTTGTAGACGTCGACCTGGGCGCGGCCGCAGGACGGGCAGGAGACGATCTCCAGACGGCGCTGGCGCAGGTTCAGCGACTCCAGGATCTGGATGCCGACCTTGACCTCCTCTGCGGGCGGGGCGGACAGCGAGACGCGGATGGTGTCGCCGATGCCCTCCGACAGCAGCGCGCCGAAGGCGACCGCCGACTTGACGGTGCCCTGGAAGGCCGGACCGGCCTCGGTGACGCCGAGGTGGAGCGGGTAGTCGCACTGCGCGGCCAGCTGCCGGTAGGCGTTGACCATCACCACCGGGTCGTTGTGCTTGACCGAGATCTTGATGTCGCGGAAGCCGTGCTCCTCGAACAGGCTCGCCTCCCACAGCGCGGACTCCACCAGCGCCTCGGGGGTGGCCTTGCCGTACTTCTCCAGCAGCCGCTTGTCCAGCGAGCCGGCGTTGACGCCGATGCGGATGGGGGTGCGGGTCTCGGCGGCCGCCTTGGCGATCTCCTTGACCTTGTCGTCGAACTGCTTGATGTTGCCCGGGTTGACCCGGACCGCCGCGCAGCCCGCGTCGATGGCGGCGAACACGTACTTGGGCTGGAAGTGGATGTCGGCGATGACGGGGATCTGGGACTTCTTGGCGATCGTCGCCAGCGCGTCCGCGTCGTCCTGGGTCGGGCAGGCCACCCGCACGATCTGGCAGCCGGAGGCGGTCAGCTCCGCGATCTGCTGCAGGGTCGCTCCGATGTCGGAGGTGCGGGTGGTGGTCATCGACTGCACGGAGACGGGTGCGTCCCCTCCGACGGCCACCGAACCGACCTGGATCTTCCGGCTGGCCCGCCGGTCGGCGAGCTTGGCCGGGACGGACGGCATACCGAGTGAAATCGCAGTCATCTGCTGTGCAACCCCAAGGTGTGGAACGAGGTCCCGTATCGGCGCGGGCTCCGGCTTCTGAGATTACGGCACGCCGCTGACGACGAGCACATCGCCGGGGCAAACACTCCCCCGAAGGGCGGCGGCCGGGCACAGCACGTGTCCGGCCGCCGTGGAGCGGGCCGCCTCAGCTGATCTTGACTGGGTTGACGATGTCGGCGACCAGCACGAGCAGCGTGAAGCAGATGAAGATCCCGGCGACGACGTAGGCGACCGGCATCAGCTTGGCCACGTCGAAGGGCCCCGGGTCGGGGCGTCGGAAGACCCTGGCGACCTGGCGGCGTACGGACTCCCAGAGCGCGCCCGCGATGTGCCCGCCGTCCAGCGGGAGCAGCGGGAGCATGTTGAACAGGAAGAGGGAGAGGTTGAAGCCGGCCAGCAGCATCAGGAAGGTGGCGACGATGTTCTGCGCCGGCACGTCGAGGTTGAGGACCTCGCCGCTGATCCGGGCGGCTCCGACGACGCCGACCGGGGAGTCGTCCTTGCGTTCGCCGTCGTTGAAGGCGGCGTTCCACAGGTCGGGGACCTTGGAGGGGATGGCGACGACGGCCTCGACGCCGTTCTCCATCATGTCGCCCATGCGGTCGAAGGATTCGGTGAAGGTCAGCGGCAGGATCTCGGTCTTCGCCGCGAAGCCGAGATAGCCGGCCTTGACGAACTCCCCGGAGACGACCTCGCCGTCGGCGTCCTTCTTGGCGACCAGGTTCTCCAGGAGGGTGGCCTCGAGGACCTGCTGCCGGCCGTCGCGTTCGACGGTGATGGCAGCGGGGCCGATGGTGTCGCGGATGCGGCTGGAGAGCGTGTCCCAGTCGTGGACGGGAGCGCCGTCGAAGGCGACGATCTTGTCGCCCTCCTTGAGCCCCGCGGCGTGGGCGGGCGAGACGGGGTCGTCGGCGGCGCAGGTGTCGCGTTCCTCGCTCTGGGCGATGACGCACTTCTGGACGCCCGCGACCTCGGTGGTCTGGGTGGCGAAGCCGAAGGTCATCGCGACGCCCATGAAGATCGCGACGGCGAGCACCAGATTCATGAAGGGGCCCGCGAACATCACGATCACGCGCTTCCACGGCTTGCGCGTGTAGAACAGCCGCTTCTCGTCGCCCGGCTGGAGCTCTTCGTAGGCCGCCGTGCGGGCGTCCTCGATCATGCCGCGCCAGGGCGAGGTGGAGCGGGCCTCCAGCTTTCCGTCGTCGCCGGGCGGGAACATCCCGATCATGCGGATGTAGCCGCCCATGGGGATGGCCTTGATGCCGTACTCCGTCTCGCCCTTGCGGCGCGAGAACAGGGTGGGGCCAAAGCCGACCATGTACTGCGGCACGCGGATGCCGAAGAGCTTGGCGGTGGAGAGATGGCCCAGTTCGTGCCAGGCGATCGAGAAGAGCAGCCCCACGGCGAAGAGCGCTATTCCGATGACCGTCAACAGAATCGTCATGCGCGAGCCTCCGCCGGCTGTGCTGCGTCGTCGCCTGCTGCGCCGCCGCTGTACTTGGCTGCCGTCTCCCGGGCCCGGGCGCGCGCCCAGGCGTCCGCTTCGAGGACGTCGGCCACGGTGAGCGAGGTTCCCTGCGCGTCGGAGCCGTGCACGGCGACGACCTCGGTGACCGTGTCCATGATGGCGTTGAACGGCAGCCGTCCGGACAGGAACGCCTCCACGCACACCTCGTTCGCGGCGTTGAACACCGCGGGGGCCGTGCCGCCCAGCTCGCCGACGTGCCGGGCGAGGCCCACGGAGGGGAAAGCCTCGTCGTCGAGAGGGAAGAACTCCCAGGTCGAGGCGGCGGACCAGTCGAAGGCGGGGGCCGCGTCGGGGATGCGGCCGGGCCAGCCGAGGCCGATGGCGATGGGTCCGCGCATATCGGGCGGGGTGGCCTGGGCGAGGGTTGAGCCGTCGGTGAACTCCACCATGGAGTGAACGTAGGACTGCGGGTGGACGACGACCTCGATGCGGTCGAAGGGGATGTCGTACAGCAGATGGGCCTCGATGACCTCAAGCCCCTTGTTGACGAGCGTGGCGCTGTTGACCGTGATGACCGGGCCCATCGCCCAGGTGGGGTGCGCGAGCGCGTCCTGGGGGGTGACCTGCTCCAGCTCCGCGCGGCTGCGGCCGCGGAACGGCCCGCCGGAGGCGGTGACGACGAGCTTGCGGACGTCGGCTCTGGTGCCCGCGGCGAGCGCCTGGAAGAGGGCGGCGTGCTCGGAGTCGACGGGGATGATCTGCCCGGGTTTGGCGACGGCCTTGACCAGCGGGCCGCCCACGATCAGCGACTCCTTGTTGGCCAGGGCGAGGGTGCGGCCCGCTTCGAGGGCGGCCAGCGTGGGGGCGAGACCGATGGAGCCGGTGATGCCGTTGAGCACCGTGTGGCACGGCGAGGCGGCCAGCTCGGCGGCGGCGCCGGGCCCCGCCAGGATCTCGGGCTGCGGCTCGGAGCCGTACTGCCCGGCCAGCGCCTCCCGCAGTGCGGGGAGCGCGCCCTCGTCGGCCACGGCGACCGCGTCGACGCGCAGCCGCCGCGCCTGCTCGGCGAGGAGCCCGACCCGGCCGCCCGCGGCGGACAGGGCGGTCACCCGGAAGCGGTCGGGGTTGCGCAGCGCCAGATCGATGGCCTGCGTGCCGATGGACCCGGTGGAGCCGAGGACGACGACGGACCGGCGGCCTTCGGTCGTGTCGAAGACGGTATGCGGGTCTGCGAGAGGGGCTGGGCTGTCGCTCATGCCCCCCATTCTTGCCTCATCCGCCGTGCGTCCGGACACCACTCCCCGCGAAACGCCACTCCCCGGGGGGATGGAGTCCCGGATGTCCGGACGCCGTCCCGGCTGCGGCCGGATCAGCGGATCGGGCGGTGGACGTTCTCTCGCCGGGAGGGGCCCGGGGTGGCGTCGGCGATCCACGGGCCCTCGCCGCTGGGGTCAATGACGCCTTCCTCGAGCCAGGTGTGTTCTCCGGACAGCACGCTTCTGACGACCTTGCGGTCCAGTTCGTCGGTGTTGGTCCACAGCCGGTCGAAGAGTTCCTCGACGCGGATGCGGGCCTGCCGGCAGAAGACGTCGGCCAGTTGGCGCGCCGCGCGGCCGTGGTCGCCCTGGGTGCGCAGCAGCTCCGCGCGTACGCAGGCCGCGCTCATCGCGAACAGCTCCGCGCCGATGTCCACGATCCGGCCGAGGAAGCCCTGTTTGGTTTCCATGCGGCCCTGCCAGCGGGACATGCCGAGGAAGGTGGCGCGGGCCAGCCGGCGCGCGCTGCGTTCGACATAGCGCAGATGGGGGGCGAGCGTGCCGAACTCGGCGTAGGAGGCGGGGAGCTGGCCCCGGCCTGCGACCAGCTTGGGGAGCCAGCGGGCGTAGAAGACGGCGGCGTTCGCGCCCGCCTTGGCCTTGGCCGACATCGGCTTGTCCGGGTCGATGATGTCTCCGGCGACCGCCAGGTGGGCGTCGACGGCCTCACGGGCGATCAGCAGATGCATGATCTCCGTCGAGCCCTCGAAGATCCGGTTGATGCGCAGGTCGCGCAGCATCTGCTCGGCGGGTACGGCCTTCTCGCCGCGCGCCGCGAGCGACTCGGCGGTCTCGAAGCCCCGTCCGCCGCGGATCTGGACCAGTTCGTCCGCCATCAGCCAGGCCATCTCGGAGCCGTACAGCTTCGCCAGCGCGGCCTCGATGCGGATGTCGTTGCGGTCCTCGTCGGCCATCTGGGAGGAGAGTTCGACTACCGCCTCAAGTGCGAAGGTGGTGGCCGCGATGAAGGAGATCTTGGAGCCGACGGCTTCGTGCTTGGCGACGGGCCTGCCCCACTGTTCGCGGGCCGCCGACCACTCGCGGGCGATCTTCAGACACCACTTGCCCGAGCCGACGCACATCGCCGGCAGGGAGAGCCGGCCGGTGTTGAGGGTGGTCAGGGCGATCTTGAGGCCGGCGCCCTCGGGGCCGATGCGGTTGGCGGCGGGGACGCGCACCCGGTGGAAGCGGGTGACGCCGTTCTCGATGCCGCGCAGGCCCATGAAGGCGTTGCGGTTCTCGACGGTGACGCCCTCGCTCCCGGCCTCCACCACGAAGGCGGTGATGCCGCCCTTGTGGCCCTCTGACTTCGGCACCCGGGCCATGACGACGAGCAGATCTGCGACGACGCCGTTGGTGGTCCAGAGCTTGACGCCGTCGAGGACGTAGTCGTCTCCGTCGGGCACGGCCGTGGCGGCCATCCGCGCCGGGTCGGAGCCGACGTCGGGTTCGGTGAGCAGGAAGGCGGAGATGTCGGTGCGGGCGCACCGGGGAAGGAAGGTGTCCTTCTGCTCCTGGGTGCCGAACAGTTTCAGCGGCTGTGGTACGCCGATCGACTGATGTGCGGACAGCAGTGCGCCGACGGCGGGGTTCGCGGAGCCGACGAGCGCGAGCGCCTTGTTGTAGTACACCTGGGTGAGGCCGAGCCCGCCGTACTTGGTGTCGATCTTCATGCCGAGCGCGCCGAGCTCCTTGAGCCCGTCGATCACAGCGTCGGGGATGCGGGCCTCGCGTTCGATCAGCGCGCCGTCGATCTTCGTCTCGCAGAAGTCGCGGAGCTTGGCGAGGAACTCCTCGCCGCGCTGGACGTCCTCGTCCGCGGGCAGCGGGTGCGGGTGGATCAGGTCCAGCCGGAAGCGGCCCAGGAACAGCTCCTTGGCGAAGCTGGGTTTGCGCCAGCCCTGCTCGCGCGCGGCCTCGGCGACCTGGCGCGCTTCGCGTTCGCTGACCTTGGGAGCCGCGTCGGCCCCCGGCTTGTCGGGCCTTTCGAGCCTGTCGAGTGGTGCGGACATGAGGTTCACCTCGCCGCGAGTCGGAGTGGACTTACCAGCCGGTGCTACTCGTTCGTAGTACCCGAATTCCGGCGGGTCCACCAGTGCGCGTACGCCGCTTGCCGCATGCGGCCCCGATGGGGCGCACGGGTGTGCGAGGGGGTGTGCGAGCACGGCCGGAGCCCCCGCACAGTGGGCTCCGGCCGTGGGTTCACGGGACCGGCGGGCGCTACAGCGCCAGGCCGGTCAGCACGAGCACCCGCTCGTAGGTGTAGTCGTCCATCGCGAAGCGCACGCCCTCACGGCCGACGCCGGACTGCTTGGCGCCGCCGTACGGCATCTGGTCCGCGCGGTACGAGGGCACATCGCCGACGATGACGCCGCCGACCTCCAGGGCGCGGTGGGCGCGGAAGGCGGTCTGCACATCGTGGGTGAACACACCGGCCTGCAGGCCGTACTTGGAGTCGTTGACCGCGGCGAACGCGGCCTCCTCGCCGTCGGCCCGCTGGACGGTGAGCACCGGGCCGAAGACCTCCTCGCAGGCGAGGGTGACGCCGGACGGCACGTCGGCCAGCACGGTCGGGGCGTAGGACGCGCCGTCGCGCTTGCCGCCGGCGAGCAGCCTGGCGCCGGCCTGCACCGCCTCCTCGACCCAGGCCTCGACGCGCTTGGCGGCGTCCTCGCTGACCAGCGGGCCGACATCGGTGGCCGGGTCGGACGGGTCGCCGGTGACCTGCTTCTCCACGGCCGCGACGATCTTCGGCACGAGCCGCTCGTACAGCGAGGCGTCGGCGACGACGCGCTGGACGGAGATGCAGGACTGGCCGCCCTGGTAGTTGGAGAAGGTGGCGATGCGGCTCGCCGCCCAGTCCAGGTCCTCGTCGCGTCCGAAGTCGGCGAGGACGACGGCGGCGCCGTTGCCGCCGAGCTCCAGGGTGCAGTGCTTGCGCGGCACCGAGTCCATGATCGCGTAGCCGACCTTGTCGGAGCCGGTGAAGGAGATGACCGGGAGGCGCTCGTCCTGGACGAGGGCGGGCATGCGGTCGTTCTCCACCGGCAGGACCGACCAGGAGCCGGCGGGGAGCTCGGTCTCGGCGAGCAGCTCGCCGAGGAGCAGCCCGGACAGCGGGGTCGCCGGGGCGGGCTTGAGGATGATCGGCGCGCCGACGGCGATCGCCGGGGCGATCTTGTGGGCGCACAGGTTCAGCGGGAAGTTGAACGGCGCGATGCCGAGGACGACGCCCTTGGGGAAGCGGCGGGTGAGGGCGAGACGGCCCTGGCCGCCCGGGTCGGTGTCCAGGCGCTGGGCCTCTCCGCCGTTGAAGCGGCGGGCCTCCTCGGCCGCGAAGCGGAAGACGGAGACGGCACGGCCGACCTCGCCACGGGCCCACTTGACGGGCTTGCCGTTCTCGGCGGAGATCAGCTGGGCGATCTCCTCGGTGCGTTCGACGAGACGGCGCGAGACATGGTCGAGGGCGGCGGCGCGTACATGGGCGGGGGTGGCGGCGAACTCGTCCCGTACGGCGTGGGCGGCGGCCACCGCCTCCTCGACCTGGGCGTCGGTGGGCACGGAGACCCTGCCGACGATCCGGCCGTCCCAGGGGGAGGTGACGTCGAAGGCGGTCTCGCCGGTGGCCTGGCGGCCGGCGAGCCAGAAGGCGTGGGTGGAAGTCATTGTGCGGTCCCGGCCCTTCCGGAGGTAGCGGGGGATGTCTGTGCCTCACCGTAGGACCGGGGCGGACGTTGTGGGTTTATCCGGGGTGGAGTGGTCAAGGGGGCCGATCCGCCGGTTCGGCAGGTACGGCGCGCTCCGCCGCGCGTCAGCCGCGCCGCTCGGTGCTGACGATGAGGCAGACGCCCGCCACGACGATGCCGCCTCCGAGCAGGATGGGCCAGGTCAGCGCCTCGTTCAGGACCAGTGCGCCGAGGAGGACCGCGACGACCGGATTGACATAGGCGTAGGTGGCGACCAGCGAGAGCGGGGCGGTCTGCAGAAGCCAGGCGTACGCCGTGAACGCGAGCAGTGAGCCGAAGAGGACCAGATAGCCGAGGGCCGTCCAGGAGCGGGCGGAGAAGGCGGTGACGTCCAGGCCCAGATGCTCGCCGCGGACCAGCCCGGCGATCAGGCAGGCGAGGCCGCCGAAGACCATCTCGTACGCGCTGGCGGTGAACGCGTCGGAGGGCATCGGAATCCGTGAGGAGGAGAACGAGCCCACCGACCACATGACGGTCGCGGCGATCACGGTGAGGACGCCGCCGATGCGGACCTCCCCGCTGAGGCCGGGGAGGGTGAGGACCGCCAGTCCGCCGAGGCCGAGCAGGACTCCCAGGTATGCGCCGGCGCCGGGCCGCTCGCCGAACGCGGTGCGCAGCAGCACGACCCAGGCCGGCACCACGGCGATGAGCAGCGCGGCGAGGCCGGAGGGCACGGAGGTCTCCGCGAGGACCACAAGACCGTTGCCGCCGAGGAGCAGCAGCACTCCGACGACGGCGGTGGAGCCGATCTGGGCACGGGTCGCCTTCAGGACGGAGGGCCCGCGCCGCCAGGCGAGCAGCGCGCCGAGGACGAGCCCGGCGACGGTGAACCGGAACCCGGCGGAGAGGAAGGGCGGCATGGTCTCCACGACCACCCGGATGCCGAGGTAGGTGGACCCCCAGACCGTGTACACGATCGCGAGGGCGGCCCAGACCGCGGCCGGGCTCGTACGGCCGGAGGGGCTGCGGGATATGGACGAGAACGCCGTTTCGACGGCAGGACGTGTCATGCGCCGGAGAATATGGATCACAAGCGCCGAACAACAAGAATCCTGCCCGAGTTCGGGCAGAATCAGGGAAGTTGAGGTGCGGTCAGCGAGATGGAGCGCCGTCGCCCGTGGCCTTGAGCGCCAGCCAGAGCTCCATCCGTACGTCCGGGTCGTCCAGCGAACGGCCGAGGATCTCCTCGACCCGGCGCATCCGGTAGCGCAGCGTGTGGCGGTGGACGCCCAGATCGGCGGCGGCCGCGTCCCACTGGCCATGGCGGGAGAGCCAGGCGCGCAGGGAGGCGACGAGATCGCCGCGGCCGGTGGCGTCGTGCTCGTAGAGCGCACGGAGCATGCCGTCGGCGAACGCGCGGACCGCGTCGTCCGCGAGCAGCGGCAGGATCGAGCCCGCGGACAGCTCGTCGTGTTCGACGAGGGCCCGGCCGCGGCGGCGGGCGACCGAGAGCGCCTGCTCCGCCTGCTTGTACGCGCCGGCGGCGGCGATCGGCCCGGTCGGCGCGGAGAGGCCGACGACCGCCTGCGCCTCCTCACTGCCCTGCGCCGCGCAGGCGGCGGCCACGGCCGTGACGACCGCGCCGCCGTCCACGGCGAGGACGACCAGGCGGTCGTCGCGCTCCGGCACGGCCAGCACGGTCTCGCCCGCCCTGGCGGCCGCCGACTCCACGGACTCCGCGAAGGCGCGCAGCGGGTGGCCGTCGGCGGGGACGCCAGGCTCTCGTTCGGCGACGGACGCGGCGGCCGGCTCGGCGATCAGCAGCCGGAAGGGGGCGTCGAGGAGCGCCCCGTACAGATCTCCGGCGACCGCGCGGGCGTGATCCTGCTGGCCGGCCAGCAGCATGCGCAGCACGGCGGCGCCGAGCCGCTGCTCGGCCGCCTGGAGCGAGCGGGACCGCTCCGTGGTCAGGGTGAGCAGGGCGACGGCGGAGTGGACGGCATACCGCTCCGCGGTGCCCAGGGGCGCGCCGGTGCCGACGGCGAGGGCGCCGCGGACCCGGCGCCCGGTGCCGAGCGACTGAAGCTCCACGCGGTCGTCCGCGCCTCCGACGACCGCGCTGACCGGCGCGGGGCGGTCGCGCAGCCGCTCCACGTCCGCGGTGAGCCGGGCCGCCCTGCGCTGCGCCCACTCCGGGGCCACGGCCAGTACGGCGCCCGAGGCGTCGTACACCGCGGCCCAGCCGTCGACATGGGCGGCCAGCCGGGCGACGACCGCGGCGGGGCCCTCCGCGAGCGCGGCGCGGGTCAGCTCGCGCTGGGCCTCGAAGCCGGCGGTGACGGCGCGGTACTGGTCGGCGGCGATGGCCGCGGAGACGGCCTTGCTGATGGCGAGGAAGGGGGTGCGGCGGGGAACGGCGAGCAGCGGGAAGTCCTCTTCCTCCGCCGCCTCGACGAGCGCGTCCGGGATGTCGTCGTAGTACACGCCGACGGCGAACCCGAGCCCGACGACGCCCGCGGCGGCGAGCCGGCGTACGTAGCGGCGCATGGCGTCGCGGTCCTCGGCGTCCAGCTTCATCGCGGTGACGAGCAGCAGCTCGCCGCCCTCCATATACGGCACCGGGTCGGCCAGCTCGCTCGCATGCGCCCACCGGACCGGCCTCTCCAGCCGCCCCTGCCCGGCGCGGACGGTGAGCTTGAGCGCGGAGTGCTGCACAAGCGAGGCGAGGGTGGGGGGCATGGAGGTGCCCTTCCGGGGGAGACGGCGGCTTTTTCGCCGTCCCGTATGAACGGCCTACCCCGATTCTGCCACCTCGTAGGACCCCAGCCCCGCCGACGGCAGAGGCACGGGGGCCCGAAACCCACCCCGCCGACGGCAGAGGCACGGGGGCCAGAAACCCAGCCCCGCCGACGGCAGAGGCGCAAGCACCAGAAACCCAGCCCGCCGCCGATAGAGGCGCAAGCACCAGAAACCCAGCCCCGCCGACGGCAGAGGCGCAAGCACCAGAAACCCAGCCCGCCGGCGCTTGAGGCGCAAGCACCAGAAACCCAGCCCGCCGGCGGTAGGCACGGGGGCCAGAAACCCACCCCGCCGGCGATTGAGGCGCAAGCACCAGAAACCCAGCCCCGCCGGCGATTGAGGCGCGGGGGTTCGGGGGCGGAGCCCCCGGAAACGGGGGCCGGGGGCGGAGCCCCGGGGTCGGGGGGCGGGCACCTCACACCCGCAGGTTCACCAGCAGCGGCGGCGTATGCTCCCCGTGCACCGTCGTCAGCGAGAGCACCGCATGCCCCGCGGGCAGACCGTGGGACAGGTCGGAGGCGGACCAGCGGGGGCGTTCGACCTCTCGGACGGTGATCGCCTGGGCCGTGGCGGCCTTGCCGGTGGCCAGGCGGCGCATCAGGTGGAGGGCCTTGGTGAAGGGCTCGTCGGAGACGATCTGGCGGTCGGTGACGTCTCGGGTCTGCACCCACTCCGTGCCCCAGGTCTCCGCGAACCGCCCGCCGTCCCACGGCGCGACCCCCGCGAACGCCATCCGGCAGCCCACCGCGCCCAGCAGGGGGTCCCGCAGCGGCTCGGGCACGTCCTCCAGGGTGCGCAGGGCGAGCAGTACGCCCGCGTTGGCCGAGCGGAGCCGCTGGATCGCGCGGACGGAGTCGGCGGTGACGGTGCGGGTCGCGTCGTCGAGGACCAGGCAGGCGAACAGGGAGCGGTCCTTCCGGGTCAGCGCGGCCTCGGTGAACTGGGCGAGCACCAGGCGCGCGACGATCCTGGAGGCCTCCGCGTGCCCCCGCTCGGGCAGGTCGATCCGCACCCGCAGGGGATGCTCGACGGCCCGCAGGGAGAAGGCACGGCCGCCTGAGTCCGTACGGAAGAAGTCGGCGAACACGGGCCGGTCGAGGAAGGCGACCCGCTCGGCGAGGAGCAGGCCGACATCGTCGCCCCTTGCCGACTGCCGCTCGCGGGCGTCGAGTTCCCTGAGCTGGGCGGCGGCGCCCGGCGCGCCGGACTTCTCCAGTGCGCTCCGCAGCGCCCCCACGGCCGCGGGGGCGCCGGCGAGGAGGTCCCGCAGCTCCGGCACGGCGGGGAAGGCCCCGTGGACGCACTGGTACGGGCCGATCAGCTGGGCGAGCGCGGTCGCGGCCCGGCGGCTGTCGGCGGCGAGATCGCCCACCAGGGCCTCGGCGAGGGTGCGGGCCGCCTCGTCGGGGTCCTCGGCGCCCCCGTACAGGTCCAGGTCGTGGGTGGACTCCGGCCGGCCGACGCCGATGACGAGGTCGAACGCGTCGTCGGGGGCGAGCCCGGAGCCGTACTCGGTGACGGCGACGACCGCGGCGCGGTTGGCCAGCGCGAGCAGGCACAGGGACTCGACGACCGGTCGCACCAGGCGCACGCTTTTGCCGGAGCCGGACGGCCCCACCGCCAGCAGGGAGGTGCCCAGCAGCGCGGGCTCCAGGGCGAGCCCGGTGGTGCGCCGGGCGTAGGGGTTGCGGGTGTCGTCCGCGACCGTGCCGATCCGCACCTGCGCTGTGGCCAGATCGTGTGTGGCGGCGCGCACGGGCAGATCCCGCACTCCCGAGGGGTGGGCGCAGGCGGCCGGCCCCTGGGTGCGCACCGCGTCCGTGAACGCGGCCAGCCGCTCGGGTCTGGCGTGGACGCCCTGCCAGGCCCGGCGGATGCGCGCGTAGTCGACGTCGCCGAGCGTCCCGGCACGCGTCGCCTCGGCGAGCCGGCCGGCGGCCTCGGCCAGCCCGGCGGCCCGCAGTTCCGGCCAGGCCGCCGGGTCGGCGTCCCTCTTGGGCGGCGGTGGGGCGGCGGGCCGCTGCGCGGAGCGCCGTGCGTAGCGCCGCCAGATCTCCGGGACATGGCCGATCCGGGCGAAGAAGACGAGGAGCCCGCCGCCGACGAGGGCGTAGTACGTGTAGCTGGCGAACGCCCAGAGGGACGGATCGGAGCGCCAGGAGTCGGGGGTGAGGACGAGGAGCGGCCAGATCCAGTAGCGGCCCAGATAGCCGTTCCACAGCAGCGACCACAGCAGCCAGCCGCTGAGCAGGGCGATCAGCGCTCCGGCGAAGAGCCGCCGGGCCGGTACGGGCTCCGGCTCCTCCTCCGGGCGCGGACGGTGACCGAAGCGCCAGACGCCCGGTTCGGCCTCCGGGCGCGGCGTCCGCAGCCACTCGGCGACGCCCGGCCGGGTCACGGGAGCATGCGCGGGGGGCGCCGGCGGCGAAGGGGGGCCAGGCGACGCGGGGGGCGCCGGCGGCGAGGGGGGCCCAGGCGACGCAGAGGGCACCGGCAGGCCGGGCGCGGACGCCGGCGAC